>CAMNEA010000039.1 GCA_946536145.1 uncultured Butyrivibrio sp. | reverse complement strand
GTGTATGCAAACACCCTACATCAGGCAGAAGAATGCCAATCATGGGTGAGCAGGTAATAGTAAGAATAAATTCCAAAGATGAAGATAAAAAATTCATTTACGGAAGCTTGAGGTAAAAAATGGCTGCTCTTCTAATAGGAGAGCAGCAAATTTTCGAAGAAGGAGCATTTAAACCCATGAGAAAAAACAAATTCAAGCTAATCATCTCCATATTGGTGGCGGTTCTCATTATCCTTGCAGGATGTATCGCAATCATCTATGTCGGAAAAAAGACACTTGATGAAAAGACTGCGCAGATCAATGAACTCCAGTACGAGATTGATTCAAACAAACAGGTAGTTTATGTAGCCAAGAAGGATATTTCCGCTGGTGAGACACTCGTAGTTGATGAAAACATCATGAAGCAGGAAATATACACAGGTCTTGAAACGGATTATTACCTTCCTGATGAGAGTGTTGGCGGGGTGGCAGTCCTTGATATCAGAGCTCTTGAGCCTATCATGTCCGATATGGTAACAACACTTCAGGTACAGCAGGATACAAGAGAATATGAGATTGCAGTAGCAAACCTCATGACAGACCAGGAAGAATATGATTATGTTGATGTTCGCATCATGTTCCCTACCGGAGAAGACTATACAGTTCTTCCTAAGAAATCCGTTCACAATCTTATTCGTGATAATTGTGTTTTCTACTCATACCTTACCGAGGATGAGATCGAAAGAATGGCATCAGCAACAATTGATGCGTACACAGTTACCGGAACCTATATCTACACAACACGTTATGTAGAGCCTAACCTCCAAAAGGAATCAGTTCCCAATTATGTAGTAAGGCCCGAAGTAATAGATCTTATCAATTCAGATCCTAATATTCTCTCAATTGCAAAAGAAACACTTAATCTCGAAGCAAGAATAAATCTTGAGCAGAGACTTATCGGACTTTCAGAGGATACTCTTAAGGCTGTATCAGAGGGTCACGGAATTGCAGACACAGCAAAGAGAAGCGCTCAGCTTGGGGTACAGTACTCGGCAAATTCAGAAGATAGCGAAGAGATTACAGAAGAAGGAACAACAGAAAACACAGAGGCAGCTACAGAAGGTTCCTCAGAAGAGACGCAGGCACCATAACTTTGGAGGTAACAAATGGCTAAAACAATCGCTTTTCGTGGCAAAGAAAAAGGAGATTTTCCTTATTATATAGCAAAGTCTCTTGCCAGTAATAAATTCAAGGTAGCGGTTATCGACAACAGCTACGCAAAAGACCTTTACGAATCAGTACATCAGTATAAGGACGATGAGCAGGCGGTAGAAAAAGAAAACATCGTTTATATCAGGGACGCAGAAGTCACAGATGATTTTAAAGAAAAATTTGACTATGTAGTTTACTACATGGGCCTTAATGAAGCAGAACAGAACGCTGAATACTCATTTATTCTTCATGATTACAGCAGGGTCGGAATCCACAGGATGCAGGAGACCGATAAAGATCTGCTTGATAATTCATACTTCATCATGAGAGATAAGGTTTCAAACAAGGTCACAGAAAGAGATGTAGTAAAACTCCTAGAGATAAAAGAGGACCAGGTACTCGGTTATATTCCTCTTGACGATAAGGATGAGATCGCATATGTCAACTTCTCACATACCGGAAGACAGCGTATCAAGGACACTTCAATTGATATGCAGCTTGCAGTAATGTCAACACTGGCAATCGTTACCGGCGATGACATGAAGACGGTTAAAAAATATTACAGAAAGGCAAAGCGCAACAGACGCTTTTAAGGTGAACTGAATGGTTATCTTATTTAAAGGTACAGACAAAGCAAAAAACTATGCACCGCAGGCGCTCTCTCTTTGCGCAGGCCTTGCTGCCACAAAATACCTCAAGAAGACTCTGGTACTTCAGCTCACAACGAAGTATCCGGTTGAAAAATATCTGATCGGAAAAAGAGTCGGAGAGCAGTCCATTGATGACAACAAGTACATCTTTGAGGATACCGGAATGGATTCTCTTACAAGAAGGGCCGGTGTAAAGACCTTTACTAACAGTCACTTTGCGAATGCAGTTGTACCGGCTGTATCAAGTGATAATCTTTTTGACATTCTTAAGGTATCAAAAAAGGTTGAAGCAGACGTTGAAAGAGAAATCATCCAGGAGCCTGAATCAGTTGGAGCAATCATCAAATCTGCAGAGAGGATCTATGACAACATTTTTATCCTCTGCGATGGAAAAGCAGACAAAGTAGTTGAAGCAGTTCTTCCTTATGTTAATAAGACGGTTACATGTATCTCTCAAGGCAAGAAGGAAGAGATCACAGCTCCGGGTGCTGCAAATAACTACTTTCTTGTAACAAATTATGATTACAAGAGTCAGTTCTCAGCTCGCCACATGCAGAAACTCTATGGTGCCAAGAAGATGTACATTATGCCATACAATGTAGACTTCAAGGATTACTACACCAACGAAAACATGATCCAGTTCATTCTCTCTAACACAGAACCGGAAAAGAGTGATTATTCGTATCACCTTATCACTGAGATGAGCAAGCTCACAAGAGTTCTTATCGGTGATGAAGAAGATGATGATGATGAGTTCAGATTTAACTCAAAAACCTTCAGCAGACTTATGCAGGAACCAAAAATTCTTTCCGGCGGGAATGCCAAGATCGAGGTTACAGAGAAAAAGTTCCTTCGTCCATCAAAGACTCTTGTGCATGTAAGTGTAAATGAAGAATTCCCGGAAGAGCCTGAAAGTGATACGGCCACAACACTGGATCCTAAGCAGCTCAAAAAGCTCAAGGCAGAGAAGAAAAAAGAAGAAAGACGTCTTAAGAAAGAAGAAGCTAAGAAGATAAGAGAAGAAAAGAAAGCTGAAAAAGCAAGGATTAAAGAACAGAAGAAGACAGGCAAAGAGACAAAGGAAGAAACAACAACCCCTATGTTTGGAAGAGGCCTTGCAAGAAAGGAAGCATAACAGATGCAAACCCTGAATTTAGTTCTGATCTTGGTAATCGGAGCAGCACTTATCGTGTTTTTGTTCTGGTACTTCACCAAGCTTTCAAAGTCAGAAGAACAGCTGGATTTTGAAAATCCATACACAATAAAGCACATCACTTCTCAGGTGGCAGAAGAGTTCTCCAGTGCACTTAAAGTTAATCTTAAAGAGCAGAACCTTACAAGAAGAGAGCTAGAAGCCAGGGAATCTGCAAAGCAGGAGCTTCGTATATCACTTAAAGAGTCTGCTTACGGAAATCCCATTGCCAAGAAGTATATAAAGAACTTCATTAAGGATATTATCAGAGGAAAATCAATCGGAGTCACAGAAGATACCGTAAATAACGTCATTTCTTTTGATAATCCGATTAGGTTATCTACAAGAGATAAGTTCGAGATAATGCTTTACTTCTATATGAAGGAGTACAAGAAAGAAGGACTTATTCAGCTTATTGAGGACTATGGATGGTTAAACCCCAAGATCGATAGTGATGGGGACTACACATATGAAGTTACTCATGAGGAAATTGAGGAAGCGTACAAAGATTTTATCGTAACTATTGAGCATATCGACTACGAGGATAAGCTGGAGATCATCGCCCAGAGAGTATTTTCAGAGTACAAGGGCTTTGGCGCAGCGGACATTCTTTTCGACAATGCCATAGATGAAATCGATGGTGGTACATCAGGTGTTCCATTTACCGGATACTCCGCTACATCAGAAGAGCAGCCGTATTCATACGAATCTGTATGGATCAAGGTACATGGTATAGATCTTAAGCTTTCATTCCTTAGTCTTGAGTCTCACGATGAACTCGTAAGGATCTGCTCCAATGTGTATAAGCATAATGCACCAATGGCACTTTCAAGAAGAAATCCGAAGGTAGTATCTACCATGATGGATAACTCCCGTGTGGTTGTTGCAAGACCGCCACTGTCTGATTCGTGGGAATTCTTTGTTCGTAAGTTTGATTCAATGCCTTCCCTCGAACCGACAGTAGTACTTTCAGATGAAGGCAATATTGTTCCGATCACAATGATCAAATGGCTTATTAAAGGTTATAGCAATGTTATCATCACCGGAATGCAGGCATCTGGTAAGACAACGACACTTAAGTCCATTCTTTCATTTGTACCTAAATCTGAGAACATCCGTATCCAGGAGCTTGCCTTCGAGAGTAATCTCCGTCAGGCATATCCGGACAGAAATATCTCAGTATTACAGGAAACAGATAATGTAACAGCACAGGAAGGTCTTGACCTGGAAAAGAAAATGAATGGTTCATACTTCGTATTTGCTGAAGTTGCTACTGCAGAAGGGGCATCATGGCTTGTGCAGACTGCGCAGGTAGGTAATAAGTCAACAATTGGAACTCACCACGCAAAGACCATCCGTGACCTTATCATTTCAATGAGAAATAACCTCTTGGATGCGCACTCAGGAGCCGGATTCCAGTCAGAAAAAGCAGCCGAGGAAATGGTTGCAAGGGCAATCAATATTGATTTCCACATGGAATCGGTTGCGGGACATCGTTTCTGCTCCAGGATCACAGAGATTATTCCTATCGAGGATACAAGATATCCTTCAGAACTTCCTCAGAATGAAACACTTCCAATTGATGAGAAGATGAAGCTCGACACCATTGAGAATTTCAAGAGAGGAACAGACCGAGCGGTATACACATCAAGAGATCTTGTAGTATTCGAGAATGGCAAGTATGTATTTAAAAACCTGCCTTCTGAGACCTTGATGGAAAAGATTAGGCTCAATCTTAAATCTGATGATCAGAGGAAGCTCTTTGAATCAGAATTTAATGAACTAAGAAAGTATGCATGATGAACAGGAGAATATAACATGTCTTCTCAAACAATGATGAGAGTAATGCTTATAGCAATCGTTGTATGCCTTGTACTCTACATCCTACTAACAATCAGCATAAGAAAAAAGCGTTCCCTTACTCCGGTAAAGGGAACAAAGGCAAGTATGAAAGGAATCTTTTGGCTTTACAGATTCTTTTCTCAGACACCGGTAATCAAAAGATACTACCAGAAGATAAAAACCTTCCTGGAGATCAACTATCCGGCAGACGAGATGAGCATAAAGCGAAAAGCAACCCTCACTACTGCCAAGTGCGTTGGCGGAGCGCTGCTCCTTGTATTATTTATCATCTCTATTTCTGGTGGCGACTGGTTCTACATCTGTATGGGTGGGTTTATGGCATATTTTATCTTTACCTACTTCATAACATCGGCCCAGGAAAGCCTTGATAAGAAGCTTCTTATTCAGCTTGGAGACTTCATTACAAATATAAGGCATCATTACTCAGTACAGGGAAATGTTGAAGATTCTATCTATGACACGCTGGATGAAACACCTTATGAGATGGGGCTTCATGCAACCAAGATCTACAAGATGCTCACAGCGACTAACGTAGAACATGAGGTAGACAAGTACAAGGATATAGCACCTAATAAGTTTATTCTTACAATGGTAGCCATCTGTGCGACTATCAAAGAATATGGTGATAAGACACTTGATGATGGACAATCACTCTTTCTTACAAACATCAATTATCTCAAAGAGGAGATAAATGTAGAACTGATTAAAAGAAGAAGAAATGCCTTCCTTTTCTCAGGACTTATCACACTTACACTGCTCCCCTTGTTTTTCCTAAAGGCAATCGAGGCATGGGGAACATCAAATATTCCTGAAATGTCATCATTTTACAATGGTCCTGCTGGAACAACTGTAATGGCTGGAATCTTTGTCATAACAGTTATTGTTTATCAGCTGATCTCCAACTTAAAAGACGGACATGTAGATGATGAGAGAGAGCATAAGCTTATAAACTGGCTTCTTTCGATTCCTATCATTAACAAGTTAGTAACCATAGAGATCAACAGGCATTATACGAAACATTTAAGAATTGATGATGGTCTGAAAATGGTCGGTGACAGGATCGGCGTTAAAGGTTTTTTGGTAAAAAGAATTCTTTTCGGCATCCTGGCAATTCTCATGATAAACCTTGTCATATTTACAGCGGAGTGGAGAACAAAGCACAATCTCTTAAATGATTTTAAAACAACCTTTGAGTCTTCAATTGTTCCTAATGAAGAATATAGACAGGCCATGAGGGATGCAGCCGTTGATTATACACTCAGCTGTAGAAATATGTCAGATACCCCGGAGAACAGACAGAAGATTCAGGCAGAAATTGAAACAAGGGGAATATCTCCTAAGTTCTCAGCACAGGTAACAGATGAAGTCTTTTACCGAGTAGCAAAGTACAAAGATGTTTATTACAGATGGTGGTTTTTGCTCATCAATATTCTTGGTTACTTTGCAGGCTATTACCTTCCATACATTATTCTCCAGTACAAGCTAAGGATTGTGAAGATGGACATGGAGGACGAGGTCATTCAATATCAGACAATCGTACTCATTCTGATGCATGTGGACGGTATGCTTGTAGATACGGTCCTTGACTGGCTTGAAAGATTCTCATTCTGCTTCAGGCAATCGATACAGGAATGCATTATCAACCTTGAGTATTCAACTACGAAAGCACTCCAGAAGATGAAGAACCAGGAGACTTTCCCGCCATTCAGAAGGTTCGTTGACAACCTTCTCATGGTAGAGAACGAAGATATCCTTACAGCATTTTCTGAGATTGAGACTGATAGGGAATACTACAAGGAAAAAAGAAAGACCGATAACGAGATCATTTCAACACAGAAGGCAGAGGTCGGAAAGATCGTGGCATTTGTACCGCTGATTCTTACACTTGTAATCTACATGATTCTGCCGTTTGCTCTCTACTCAATGGAAATGATGAAGAGTATCGGAATGTAATTTGGTATAAAGGGAAATCCCCTTTTACGTAATAAAATAATCAAACAAAAAAGGAGTTAAAAAAGATGGGCGGAAGTTTATCAGAAGGATTAAGAACAGTATTTGCAGTAGTACTTTCATGTTTGGTCATTGGATTTGTATTTATGCAGTGGTCAACAGTCAAGGAGTCAGGTAATGCAGCACTTACTGACTCTAACTCAACCATAACACAGATGGATGAGGCAAAGTACACACAGTATGATGCAGCAGTTGTCACAGGTTCAGAAGTTGTTAATGTGATCAAGCTTCATTCAAACGACAAGATCTACGTTGGCGTAAATAATGGCGGTGGCCAGATCAACTACATCTACTCTGATGCTACATTTGCTACAGCCGGTGCAAGCCTTGCAAATGCCAGAGATAAGGCTAACACTGCATACATCAATCCCAATTCCAAGTTTACAGGACAGGTCGTAAGAGATGCGACAACATCAGCGATCGTAGGTATCGTATTTACAAAGAGCTGATAATAAGATGATTATTTATTGCCGGGGGCAAATGCCTCCGGTAATAAAAATCTTTCGCAGAAGGAGAAACGAGATGGGAGATACACTTTCAGAATATCTGCATATGGTAGTAGCAACAATCATTTTTGCTTCTGCGGTTGCATTCCTAATGGGTTACATGGGGCTTTTAACAGTATTTAATAAGGCAGAAATTGATGATATGAACACAAAAACCTCTGTGACGATGAACATAGAGCTGGGATATTCGGATCCGGTCCTCTATGTGAAGGGCAGTTCTGTTTTTACTGACATAATCACTCAGAATAATGATATAACCATAACGCTTGATGGAGCAGTGCTCGATGCTGATTATCTAAAAAACCTAAGGGAAAACAATCCGGCTTATATACAGGATCTTAAGACAAAGATAAGTATGGATGACAATTATTTGATTAAACACGATTATTATTCAACAAACGAAATCAAAGCCGTGACATATACTCACAGCTGACTATAGACATGTTAGTGATCAGAAAGAAAGGAGAGCCAACTCTATTCTGAGTTGCAGCTATAATGGGTGACGTATTAGGAAGAGTTTTTGCTGCATTTTTTGGATGTATGATAATGTTCATTGTTCCAATAATGCTGATCGCTCAAAAACAAGATACGGTAAGACAAAGCTATATAGACAATGCCGTTGTCGATTTTGTAGACAATTCAAAGGTGGCCGGTAAGATTACTCCCGAGGCGTATGAAAAACTTTGCCATGACATCGACCTGGCACATCTTCTGTGTGAGATAAAGATTACTCATTCGTCAGCTTATACAGTTCCCACAGATGTTATAGATCCTGCCACCGGTTATCATGAGATTGCCACATACAGGGTTGATTATACGAAGGAAGAGATACTAGATGAGATCTATCCGGCATCTGGAGCTAATCAGGATTATCAGATGAAAAACGGAGACTACCTCTCAGTAGAAGTTAAGAATATCACACCAACATTAGGAACAAGGCTCACGAGACTCTTTCAGACAAGAAGTTCAGACACGACACTGTTCACATCCTATGGTGGTTATGTCGGAAACAATATGCAGTAAGGTGGTTTGTGATGAAATTTAGCGATTATGTATTAGTCTTTCTTGGCATCTTTCTTTGTTTTACAGTTGTGTCTTTTGCCAATGTTGATATTACAAAGCGGGTCAATACTCAGAATGTTGAATATTCAAACAAGCTTACAGCAGCCTGCTATGATGCGGCTCAGACCATGAATACTGACAATGTTGAAAAGTATGGTCATGTCTGGAATGACGAAGACGATCTTAATGAGACTCTTACAGTATTTTACAATTCCCTTATTTACTCTTTTGACTGGGACAATCAGGGCAGAGTTGATGAGATGGCACTTTATACACCGGTTGTCTGCCTTGTAGATATCAATGGCTACTACATAAGCCATAATGTAGTATTTGATACTTCCGGTATGGTTCAGATTCCTTCTGATGCTGAAAAGAGGAATGGCCTTACGACATTAAATACATGGACAAAGAATTATGGAGGGGTACTTCTTCGATACTTTCTCAATGACAATGTTGAAGTATATGCCCTTGATGGAACTATATATTCTGGAAATAGAAAAGATGTTTATCACCTTCTTACGGAAAAGCTTCCTGGAAGCACGGAAGTAACACAGATGGCTTTTCTTATGAATGATGATGTATTTAACGCCAACAAAAATGAGATTATTGTGCGTGAGATCAATGAGCAGTGCGAATACTACATAAACAAGCATAACGTAATAGGCGATAGTTATGAAAATCAGTACACATTTGAGCTGCCGGAGATTGCAGGGGAGGATTGGGCGAGACTATTAAAGAATCCCACCATGATTTCATTCCTTCAGGGGTATTCATCAAAAGCTGACAATAGATACCTAAATATCTATTCCCTGGGAGGAGGAGAGCTTGTAAGAAACTATCATTACTTTATTGATGGAGACGAATATCACTGTATTGAATCCGATCCAGATGTGACAAAGACAATAAATCCGATAACTACAACATACGAGTCAAATGGAGTGACAAAGGTTGTTACTACGGACTACATTGTCTATACATATCATGGACATACGCTGGAGACAGTTTATACAACTCAGTCTGACTGTGCAAAACGAGGAGCCATGCCTCATAACTGTGTCTATGAATGGAATTAGGGTTTAAGTCACGAATAGTTTAAAAGTAAAAAAGAGAGGGGAATTTATGACTTATATCGCGAAAAGAATGAATCTGAGTATACTTGCTCTTTTTATGTTCTCTTTAGTTTTCTTTACTGGCGCTGTTCATGCAGAAGCAAAAACGCCGACTAAAGCAGAGTATAAAAAGCATTATCTGCAATATTATAATGATACAGAAGTGTTTTTTGGTTCTAAAAAAGAAACTCAAGCTCAGATTAACGAGACATATGATGCTGCTATGAAAATCGCTAAAGCGGCTCCTAAAGCTGCAAATGCCAAAGTGAAATACTTTCACGATGAACTGTGTAAGAGATGCAGTTTCTCTACCTCAAAGGATATACATTATACAGCATACGGCGCACTTGTATTAACGAAAGCATGTTGTACAGGATATTCGTCTGCGCTTGAAACATTATGTTATCTTTCTGAGGTGCCATGTAAAGCTATTAGCGGTGAAACCATTAATAGTACTCCTACAAGTGGTCACACATGGAATATAGTAAAGCTTCAGGATGGTCAGTGGTATGAGATTGATGTTACATGGGATGATGATGGTAAGAATCCAGACAATACATATCTTTTAAAATCAACAAAGCAGATGTCAACAGACCATATTCGAGTTCCTATGATCGGTGTAAAAGCGGATAAAAATGTATGGCCTGAAGCAAAAGGGACTAAATATAAAAATAAAGCACGCATTACATATGATATGAGTATAAACAATATAATGTATGAGTGTTGCGAAGATAAAGCTTACTTTCGGTATTCAATGGATGGAAAGAAGAATCCTAAACTTCCTAAAGCAATATACAATGGATATGATAAGCAGTTTAAATATACTGTTGTAAATAAAAACTGATTACGCCTTTTACGAGAAAATTTGCCACGCTGTACTTGTTGTGGAAAAGGCTTCTGAAGCGGTTTTATGTCGCATACATATGATTGCTGTCAGCATTGGAATTACTTTATCTGGGTGCCTATCATCTGTCAGCACATGGAATGATACGATGGAGGGTGTGGAAACAAATCCCACGAATGCTGTGTTAGAATATGAACCGCTTATGACTTTTGACCCAGTATAAATAACACCCGGATTACGGTCTGAAAATGCAGAGGCTATTGCATTATTCGGTTGAAAAACGCAAACATATATTGATTATTCGGTTGATAAATGTTACGATGTTGCCGGAGGGATATTCTATGGAACGGAATGCTATGGATAAACTAAGAAGCTGGAAAAGCAAAAAACATCGTAAGCCACTTCTTATAACAGGTGTAAGGCAGTGTGGGAAAACATATCTGATAAAGTCATTTGCAGAGAGTGACTTTAATGATATTGCATATCTTAATTTTGATGGGAATGAAGGGTTAAAGTCTGTTTTTGATTATGACTTTAATACTAAAAGAATAATTGATGAGCTTGGAAGTGTTGTTCTTGGAAAAAAGATTATTCCGGGTACTACACTTGTAGTTTTTGATGAGATTCAGGACTGTCCAAGAGCTATCCAATCACTTAAGTATTTCTGCGAGGAAATGCCGGAATTACATGTAATTGCTGCCGGCTCGTTACTTGGTGTTGCGCTTAGAAAAGAGGGCATATCTTTTCCGGTTGGCAAAGTAGACAGGCTTGAAATGTTTCCCATGAGCTTCGAGGAATTTGTTAAGGCAGATGGCGGCGATAAATATATTGAAGGTATCAAGAAACTGCCATATGAAAGGGAACTGTCAGAACTATACAGTGTTCCTCTGGAAAAGTTTCTTAAGAACTATTACATAGTAGGAGGCATGCCAGAGGCGGTTCAGACATGGATAGATACACATGACTATAAGGAAGTAGAAGACGTTCAGGATCGGATACTTAAGGATTATGCTGATGATTTTGGTAAGCATACATCTTCTGAGACTGCTACAAAGATCAAGCTTATATGGGATGCTATTCCTTCACAGATAGCCAGGGATAACAACAAGTTTATTTTTTCTCATGTAAAACAAGGGGCAAGATCAAAAGATTTAGAGGATGCTTTAGAATGGCTTGTGAATTCAGGCATAGCATACAAGCTTAATTTGGTTTCTACACCAGAGCTTCCTCTATCCGGGATGGCTGATAATACGTACTTCAAAGTATACATGTCAGATGTAGGTCTTCTTAGAAGAAAATCAAATGTTAATTACAGGACCATCTTGGATGGCGATGCTTCTTATATTCATTTCAAAGGAGCATTAACAGAGAATTATGTTATGGTTCAGTTAAAGTGCATGGAAATAGATTGTTACTTCTGGAGAACAAAGGCAGACGCTGAGCTAGACTTTTTAACAGATTATGAAGGCATTCTCCTGCCGATAGAAGTAAAGGCGGCAGACAACACTAAGGCTAAAAGTCTTCATCTATTCTGTAACAGATACAAACCTAAGATGGCAATAAAGACTTCCCTTAAAAATGTTGGTGACAATATGGATGGTGATACGCATGTGTGGTCATTACCGTTATATCTTTTGTTCAGGATAAAGGAATACGTTGCTAATGAGATGGGATGGCAGTAGCTTGTTTTTGGCGGGTAGTAGAAAGCTACCCGCGTTTTGTTGGAAATGCCATGGAAATTGACAAAAAACATATAAAAGAATATAGTAAATAAAAAGAGATATTATATACAATTATATAAAGGGATTATGAAATGAAGTATTTAGGGTTAGTTAAGAAAGCACTGTGGGGATTGCTTGCAGCTGGGATTGTGCTCGGGTCAAGCGTTCAGGTCTATTGTACAGAGGATTGGTATAATGACACAAATGTACAAGAACATATTAGTAAAGTAGAAGAACAACTGAAAGCAGCGGGTTATACATTAAATAGGACAATGGGAGATAGTAACTCCAGTCAACCAGTCGCTGAGTCAGTACCAAAACCCACTTCCACTGACTCCACAGCACCAAAACAAGATTCAACTAAAACAGTAGAAAGCTGCGACCATTCATATGTTGATTCTATTATTAAAGAACCTACATGTGCTGAAACTGGAATAATGGAAAGTAGATGCTCTAAGTGTGGCGATGTTTATAAAACAGAGATCCCGGAGACAGGAAAGCATGAGTATTCTTCTGAGGTAACAAAGGAAGCAACCTGTACTGAAAAAGGAGTAATCACATATACATGTACTGTTTGCGGAGATTCTTATACGGAAGATATTCCAATGATAGATCACACTTATGAATCATCCATAGCAGTAGATGCAACCTGCACAACAGCGGGAACCAAAGTATTTATTTGCTCACAATGTGATGACACATATACTGAGGAAATACCCGCCACAGGACACGTTGAAGAGGAAGTGATAAC
This sequence comes from uncultured Butyrivibrio sp., assembly GCA_946536145.1. Lineage (GTDB taxonomy): Bacteria > Bacillota > Clostridia > Lachnospirales > Lachnospiraceae > Butyrivibrio. Next base: position 13,014 of record CAMNEA010000039.1, on the reverse strand, counting down.
GAAGGAAGCGGGGGCTTTCACAACTGGTGAAAAAATCATAAAATGCTCATCATGTGGAGAGATTCTTAGCACAGAGATTATCCCTTCAAAATATCCTCTGACTTATCTTATTATAGGAATTGCTTGTGTCGTGGCAGTATTGGTAGGGGTAATTCTTATCTTGAAAAAAAGAAGATAATAAGTGGTTCACAGTGAACCTTATACTGACAGAAAACCTGTAATTCAAGGAGAATTATAGGTTTTTTTTATTGGTATAATTGTTGATAAATAATATATAAAATGATATAGTATATGTATATGTATATCATTTAGGAGATTATTAATGATGAAATCACTGGCTAAACGTATTGGTACAGCCCTTGGGTTATTCTTTTTGTGCTCTGTTTTTATCTTATCATTCCCGATTAAAGTATATGCGTGGGAAGCGCATCTAAACGAAGAAGGTAATATTGAAATCTATACAGTTGATAAAAAAAGAAGTACAGCAAGATGGTATTTTACAGAGTCGGTTACATTAACTAGATGTGCATACAATCCTACAACCAAAAATATTCATAGTAGTAATGAATATGTCGGTGCTCCTCTGGGGAATTTAAAAGAAGAGCTGGTGGGAAAGACGTTTTTCAACACATGGACAATTACCATAGACCAAATAATCGAAAGCGCATCTGAACGAGATCCTGAATGGGGAAAAGAAATACAGAGTGCAGTTGATGGAACGGGTCCAGCAGTGTATGTAAAGTTGGATTGTGTAATGTATGCGGTAGATGATGATACTATGCAAGTGTGGGGGCCATTTTTTAATGTACCTGGATGGGGTGGGTCGGATGGTTCATACGAGGTGGGTGTCTTAGAAGATGGCACAAGTATGGCAAAACTTGGTTTTAACATTACCAATGGATTAACCACTCACTTCAACCACTATCTCCTTATAGGTAATGGACAAATAGAAGAACCAAAGGAGTATCCTGATGAATTTGTGACAGACGATTATACAATGGATCATTATGCCGGGATTGATGAAAATGTACCTGCGTTTGCAATGAGTAATTACTCTTCAGAATTCAATCTTCATGAAGGAATACCATCAAGTGAGTATATTGATAATGCTTTCCTTGCGGATAGCTGGTATGGAAACACAAAAGTATATGCAAGAATGATCAGTAAACCATATACGCATTCAATAACGTATAGATGGAAAATTAATAATGGTTATTGGGATGGGAAAGACACAGATGGGGATCAGGTAGATGATACGCAGGTATGGGTAGATGATATTGATACTTATTCAGAGTCAAGGCTTCTTGATATAGGAACAGCGTATGCTGCATTCCAATACCTTACAGATACGCATGTATATGATTTTACCAACGCAGATATAGCCAATGGAGCTTATCCTGGGGACCATATTTATTATGATGACAGCCACGAAGTTCCTATGACATGCATCGCCACAAGCGACTATAAAGATGTTGCTGCACATGGGCCCCTTGTTACAGAGGAACCGGATTGGCTTGCTGAAACAAAGACACATGCTACCATGGGAACATTTACATACAAAAATGCCCACGATTTTGGTCTTGTTTCCGCAAAACCTGACATTGATGCGCAAGTAGCAAAAGATATCCTCGCGATAAGAGACATAATATCGAGAAATACGAAAACAAGAAATGATAAGCTTGTTATTGATGGACACACATTTATGAATAACGATTGGGTATCTGGTTGCAACTTCTATGATAGTGAGCCAAGTTCGTATAAGCAATGCACACAGTCAGCAGCATGGGTACATGATTATTTACTCCAATCGGGCACAAGGCCTTTACATGCTTTTGATCCAGCAGACGTTACTGGAACGGATCATGTTCAGATCCCGCCAACCGTAGATAACGGGCAGTATCCTACATCTATGAAGGTCTATTACCAGAGGCTTATCACATATTCAAAAGCATCAACAACGTTTAGTGCGGATTAAGGAGGAAGGCGGAAGATGAGAGTTAGAAAATTATTGGCTTTTGCCGTCTCCTTAGCGGTACTTGCCACAACGACAGTACCAGTTAAATGTGTAGATGGTCTTGATCCAGAGCATATCATAGATGGTTTTGAGGGGCTTGAACCAATTTTTGTTCACACACCGGTAATCTCCCCGGTTGTAATTACTGACGAAGATGGTAATGATATCCCTGATGGCGGAAAGGATAGAACAGAACTGGTAGCTGAAAATCCAACAGCATGGTATCAGCTTAGGCTTGATACTGAGTACATAATGCACTGGGATTCTATGAAACATCGAGAAATTCTTGGTTATGGGGAATCTGGTGAAAGCCCATCAAAATACGATAAGTATACGCAGGACAAGTGGATGAAGTTCCCATTTGAGGTTCTTTACGATGGAGTATTTTATGAACTTCAGCCAGGAACCAATTATACCGACTGGATAAGAATTAAAAGACCTGCTCATTGGACCGACACAGTAGATAATCATTGGATAGACACTCCTATCTATATTCCTTCATATGCAAGGGAAATGGGAGAGGTAGGTAATGAAGGAAGCATATTCTATAAGGTTGAAGCTATTAATGTAGATGGTGATCTTGCAGAACATTATGCAGAAGAAGAGGAAAAGGGAAATATCTGGTTTGATCTTGTTTTGGCAGATGACGGAGCAAAATATGTAGCAACATATGAGATTCCGATTCAGCTTTCCGGATGGATCTATGACTTTACAATCACTGGAACAAATAATGGTTCACTTTATGCAGGAGAATCGGAACTGGGAAGTAATGAACTGTCATTTGTTATGTCAAAAAACGAGAAGAAAGTCGGAAAAAAGAACCGATTTGGAGAAGATAATATCAGATACCTTGTAGACGGAAGTCTTACAAGTACATGGCCTGATATAAATACAATAACCCTTACAGATGGAAAGTCAAAACAGTTTACGAAGCAGGGAGCGCTATGGAGGGGACAGACGTTTTCATTTGAGCTTAAAACGATTGCCAATCTATGGAATGCAAACGATAAGGTTGATATCCTTCCAACATTTTCTTATGTAGATAATCTTGGAAATAAGGTAGATAGTGACCACGTAAAAGTCTTTTATCATAATCCTGATGGAAGCGGCTCTTATATAGAATATGGCTCAACAAGAGATGCGCTTACCTCTAACTGGATGAGTACAAAAATCGGTACGAAGATGCAGGAAGGTGCTTACTACACTAAAGATATGACGGACAGCGAAAGCGGTGGAAGTGCAAGGAAATACCATTTTGGTGATTGGAGCACATTTACAGCTGAACAGTACAATGATAAGTATGGTCTTGCCGGGGTAAACGCTCTTACTTCTGAGAAAATACTTGGAAGAAGCGGAAGAACATACTGCTTAAGCCATATTATTCTTGACCAGCATCTAAGGCTTTATTCGGGAGAATGGGAGCAGTTAAGTTGGAACACGCATGACACCGCATTGGAATTCGAAAATGTATCAAGATATTCTGACCTGGATCACGATGACACAGTAGATACTGAATGGATGGCTGAAGATACAGAAAGATTCAGGACTTCAATGCAGACCTGGTATGGACAGTTCTATGTTCCTTCGGATCTTTTCATAGTAGATCTGAATAAACACCCGGGCTTTGATATGGAAACATATATGGAAGCAGCAAATGGCGGACTTGGAATCCAGGAGGATGATCCGGTATTTGAGAAGAGCGGATATCTTATAGTCAACTTCAATATCAGAACCTACAAAAATGGAAAAGGACATCTTAGGTATGAAGGTGGAGTAGCCGGAGGAAACATGTGGGAAATCGAAGGGTTTAATACAGCACCACTTGCCGGAGATGCAACTCCAATAACAAGCTATGAACAAGGAGATGTGGTTGTAATTGACCTTGAGAAATCAGTAAAAGATAAGTATTCACCTGGTATTTTTGGAGTTAACTAATCAGAAACAAGAAAGAGGAAGCATATGGTGGTAAATGGAGTAGAGGTACATCCTGTAGATGTTAGATGCCTTGAGGATATGGCACCAGTATATATTGTTTTTGGGAACAATGGGGTGTTCTCTAGCCAGTGGGGGATAGTAGATCAAAACAGACAGGTTACTATTCATAAAGACTTTACAATTTCATTTAATGAAAGATGCAAGTACTACGGTATCACAGAAGAGTGTGATAAACAGAAAAAGGCAGTCATAGTACAGTTCTGATGTATTTAGGGGATAGTGTATTGGGAAAGGGGATTTCAAAGATATGGATGTTTACGAAGAAAAGCAAAAAACGGACGAGACAAAAAAGGTGGATGATAGCGTATGGGTTACATTAAAGAGCATGATTCCTATGTTCATAGGAATATTAGTCGGAACGGTTGCTTTCGGTTATTTGATGAGGTTTTTGGAGTTCAGAATGCGCATGATGTTCTGAAAAATATGAGGTAATGGAAAGGGTGTCGCCAACTGTTTGGACGACACCCTTTGTTAAACTGTTGTGTATAGAAGAGATGGGGAAGTTGCTTTTAGAGTGCTAAGTGGTACCATCTTCGACTAATACCTGTTATGGACTTTCTCTGCAAAGCACATCATGTCCTTGACCTGGATCTTTTCGCCATTATCAAGTATAGCGGTTCCGCTCATGCGGCCAAATACCTGGTGCTGGTCTGAAACTATTACTTTGTAGTCAAGACATGCAGCTCTGTCAAGGACTGGGACGAAATCCATTTCAAAACGCCCATCTGAAGATGTGAATTTCCATGGATCCATATATGAGTTTTCGGGAATGTGGAAAGTAATATCATCAAGCTTGTGAACTCTGCCGTCGTAAAATATAACATTTTCTGTGGCAGCTTTTGTATTTCCAAAGCCATATCCGATATTAAAGCCAAATGGCTTTCCGCCTATGTCGTAGTTGCCGGATCCCCAATGCCAGGTATTGTCATAAGTCCAAACACCTCTTCCCCAATCCAATGTTCCGAAATCGGTTGAGGGGTTGAAGGTGTATTTTTTTCCGTTGTAGGACATATATCCGGATGCCCTCATGCAGTTGATCTTTTGATTGTAGTAAAAGCAGTGCCTTTTATCCCATGGCGTAGCGATTACCATAGAATCCATCTTTGGCTGTTCCAAGTATATGTCGCAATCAAAGGTATTTTCTTTGAAAAAGTTCTCGAAATGGCAAGTGATATGCCTTTTTCCATCAAGAACTTCAAATTTCATCTGCAGGCGCTTATCCTCGTAATGGGTGACACCACTTTCTGAAGAGGATGGGAGATTGAGCTTTCCCATAGGAAAGGCATTTAGGACAGTTTCTGTGTGTTCCTTTGGCTTTTCTCCGAAGGTTAAGAGAGATACTGACTGAAGACCAATGTACCCGTCATCGGATATGGTAAACGCACCGGCAAATCTGTCAGACATCACAAGATAATAATCCCATTCTTTGATGCGCCACTTAGGGGCTTTGATCATTGATCTGTCATATTTCTGAATGAGAGCTCTGGACCAGCCGGGCTCAGACAGTTCTCCTTGTGAATTAAGAAGATGGTGGCTTGTAATTACTTCGTGGTTTCGGTTCATAGAGCCTCCTTAATGATCAGTACCTGACCAAACCTGTGTATAGGTCTTCGAAATTTTCATCGCAGTAGTTCTTATCGATATCATTATATCTTGAGTATCTTTAATTATTATTACCACTGGCAGAAGAAACAAAAAACTCTTAGTGCTACAATGTAAGAGAAGTTTAAAAGATGTACTTCGGAGGTCTTTTTATGTATTCGGAATCATATGTGAAAAGAGTGGTAGAAGATCAGAGAAAGTTTTTTACACAAGGCAAAACCCTTGATCTGGAATTTAGGATAAGGCAGCTAAAAAGGCTTAAGAAAGCTGTCTCGGAGCATGAAGAAGAGATATTAAAGGCTCTTCATGAGGATCTTGGAAGGGATCCGCTGGAAGGATATTTTTGTGATTTGGGCAGCCTTATTCTTGAGATTAACGAGACTATTAAAGGGCTTAAGGGTTGGGCGAGACCTGAAACTCATTTTAGTGGGATTCACTGCTTCCCTAGCATAACCACCAAAGTTTATAAAATGCCTTACGGGGTGACGCTGATAATCAGCCCTTTTAATTTTCCAATCCTTTTATCGCTTGGAGTTCTTGTAGCAAGCATAGCAGGAGGAAATACAGCGGTCATAAAAGCAAGCTCAAAGTCATTTAATTGCACGGATATCATGCAGAAAATAATTGCTGAGATCTATCATGAAAAGTATGTTACTGTGCTTGGAGGAGGACATGAGGTAGCAGATATGTGCCTAGCCCAGAGATTTGACAAAATCTTTTACACAGGATCTCCCAGGGTTGGAGTACATGTCATGGAAGAGGCAGCCAAAAACCTTACTCCGGTTGCACTGGAACTCGGAGGTGAGACCGGTAACTGGTGCGTAATCAGAAAAGATGCCAATTTAAAGGATGCTGCAAGAAAGATAGCGTTCTTTAAGGCACTTAACAGCGGTCAGATCTGTATCAACATAAATCAGGTGGCTGTTGCCAGGGAGGTGGCCGGGGAGTTTATAAAAGAGCTGACAAAAGCATTTACTAAGCAGATGGGGAATGACCCTATAAATAATCCGGAGTATCCTAAACTTATCACAGAGAGTGCTTTTAGAAAGTGCAGGGCAGAGGCTGATAAATATAAAGACAGGATCGTGTACGGCGGTGAAGGGGATGAAAAGACCTGTAAGTTTTCTCCAACGATCATATATCCGGTTGATATTGATGAGGAAATTGTAAAGAAAGAGCTGTTTTGCCCACTTCTTCCGATAGTGCCATATTCAGATAAAGAGATTGATCAGGTATTAGAGACCATATCTGAGCGAGAGAAGGGCCTTTCACTATATATTTTTACAAAAGACATTGCATGGGCAAAGAAGACCATGCAGAGGATGCAGTTTGGAGGCGGCTGCATAAATGAGGTATGCCTTCATATGATGGTAAAAGGTGTTCCGTTTAATGGCGTGGGGCACTCAGGGATGGGAGCATACCACGGAGAATGGGGATTTAAAGAATTTACACATCCTCAAAGTGTTCTTATCGGATCCGACAGATTTAACCTGTCAATGCGTGAGCATCCTTACCGTAAGAAGTGGAAGAAGAGACTGATAGAAATATTTGAGAGGTGATTCAAGCGCTGGAGGGAGAAACATGAGCAGTACTGTTTCTGTTATAGGAGCTGCTGTGGTGGATGTATATGCAGCTCCGGTAGACAAAGGTATTTTTGAAAAGGATTCCGTCCCGGCGAGAAATATCGGACTGTCATGCGGTGGAGATGCACTTAATGAAGCAGTCATATTATCCGAACTGGGCGTTAAGACTGAACTGATATCCCTTCTTGGGGATGATGAGGCTGCAGGAACAGTCCTTAGGTGTCTTAAATCGAGAGGGGTGGATTCATCAAGGATTACAAAAAGCAGGGATATTGCTACTGGAATGAATATTGTTCTTGTAGATGATAAGGGAGAGCGATACTTTATAACAAATCCAGAAAGCAGCTTAAGAAAGCTTTCAAAAGAACATATCATGCAGCATATTGATGAAATGGGGGATATCGTGTGCTTTGCCAGTATTTTTGTGTCTCAAATGCTGGCCATAAGCGATATGGAGGATGTGTTTAAGGCTGTAAAGAAAAAGCCCGGAAGAATTCTTGTGGCAGATATGACTACAGCAAAGAATGGAGAAACCGTAGAAGATATTGAGGTTTTGCTGAAATTCGTTGACTATCTGATCCCGAACGAAAAAGAGGCTTTTATACTTACGGGAGAGAAAGACCCTAAAAAGAGCGCAAGCGTTCTTTTAGAGCATGGCGCAAATACGGTCATCATCAAATGTGGAAAAGACGGATGTATATATAAAAGCTCTTCTGAGGAAGGTGAAGTTCATGCTTATGGGGATGTAACGGTGGTAGACACGACAGGTGCCGGGGACAGCTTTGTAGCTGGTTTTGTTAGCGGTCTGAACAATGGAATGAGTCTTAGAGAGTGCTGCAGGTATGGATGTGCTGTATCATCCTTGGTTGTCGAGCATGTGGGAACACAAAGCATAGATGATATAAAAGATGAAACAGACAGAAGATATGATATTCTTCTGAGAAATGAGTAGAAAGATGATACTGGTAACAGGTGCGACAGGATTTGTCGGCAGCAAGATAATGGAATTGTGTAAAGATACTATTGCTGCGCCATCTCTTAGGAATGCTTCTTTGGAAGATATTATGCGTTTAATAGATGAGAGTAGGACAGACGCAATCATTCACACAGCCGCAATTTCTGATATCAAAACATGTGAAGCTGATCCAGAAGCTTCATACAAGGCAAATGTTGAACTGCCAGCACTTTTAGCTAAGGCAGCTGGCGGCAGGAAACTTGTGTGTTTTAGCTCTGACCAGGTATACACCGGTATGGATGATGAAGGACCATATACTGAGGATAGAGCAAAGCCGGCAAATACCTATGCCAGGCATAAGCTTGAGATGAAAGATAGGGTGCTTGATATTTGTCCTGATGCTGTTATGCTGAGGGCTGAGTGGATGTATGATTATGCCGGCAATAAGGGTAATTACTATACTAATTTGCTTAACGCTGTTGGGGTAGTGCGCTTCAGCTCACGAAACTACAGAGGTGTGACCTATGTAAAGGAAGTTGCTGAGAACATGGAAGAGGTCTTAATGCTTCCGGGTGGAGTTTATAATTTTGGGAGTGAGACAAAAAAGAGCATGTATGCTGTAACAAAAGACTTTGTAAGTGATTTAGGACTTGATGTTCGGGTAGAAGATATTCCGCCGCTTCACAACCTGTGGATGGACTGCAGCAAGGCTGCTAAGTACGGAGTCGTTTTCAGCGAAGTCTCTGAGGGACTCCTTAAATGTGCAAGAGATGACGGGAAGCTTTGACAATATGGAGGCGGTATGTATCCAACAAGAGATGAAGCAAATAGATTATTAAAAGAGGCTGAAAAACTAAATCCCGGACCATGGGGGAATCACAGCAGGACTGTTGCACACTGTGCAGAAGCCATTGCGGTACGTTCAGGACTTGATTCTGAAAAGGCATATGTGCTTGGGCTTTTGCATGACATTGGAAGAAGGTTTGGCAAAAGACATCTCGGACATGTATCGGATGGTTATTCCTATATGATGTCCCTTGGATATGATGAAGTAGCGAAGGTCTGTCTTACGCATTCGTTCAATATAACTTCTATAGACAACTATGTGGGCAATTGGGATACAACTGAAGAAGAGACGAAGCTTATAAGGGAAAGTCTTGAGAAGGTAGAACTGGATGACTACGACCGTCTGATTCAGCTCTGTGACTCGATAGGAGGAGCGGAGGGTGTTATGGATATCATAGACAGGATGAGTGATGTCAAGAGGCGTTATGGAGCATATGATCCTGATAAGTGGGAAACAAACCTTAAGCTCAAGGACTATTTTGAGCATAAGATGGGAATAGATATCTACGAGTCTGTAGATAAAGACCATTTTGTAGTGGAAGAGGACAAATGATTATCTGGATTATAGCGACTCTGTGTGCGTTTTTTGTAAAAGGACTTTGCGGATTTGCCAATACGCTCGTATTTACATCTATTCTTAGCTTTGGAACAGCTAATATAAATATATCCCCTGTTGAGCTGATGCTGGGCTATCCGACAAACGTTATCATCAGCTGGAAAGAGCGCAGATCAATTAATCCAAGGATATGCATTCCTCTTTCCATCATGGTGTTAGTTGGGAGCCTGGCAGGAGTACTGTTCCTTAAAAATGCCGGAACTGTCATTATTAAGGTGGCCTGTGGCATTGTAATTGTCCTTACGGGGATTGAGATGCTGGTAAGTGATGTGGCTGATAAGAAAGGGAAGGGTTCCAAGGCGCTCCTGGCTTTGATCGGTGTTATATCCGGAATCCTGTGTGGTATCTATGGGATAGGAGCGCTACTTGGCGCATATATAGGCAGAGTTACAGAAGATACCAGAGCATTTAAAGCGAATATCTGCCTGGTTTTCATTGTAGAGAATACTTTCAGGATTATCTGCTACTGGATTTTTGGAATACTGACACTTACATCACTGAAAAGAGCTTTGATGCTGTCATCTTTTATGCTGGTAGGGCTTGGCTTCGGGATGCTCTGTTCCAGATTTATTAATGAGAATCTGGCAAAAAGGTTTGTTGTAGTGATGCTTATAGCATCGGGAATAGCGCTTATAATTCAGGCTGTAAGGTGAAAGGAGCTTTCGGGGTGAGTATAGAAAACGGCATTGTGATGATTGGAGATACAGATATGTACTATGTACGCTTCGGTGAAGGAAGCAGAAAGCTTATTGTATTACCTGGGCTTTCTGACGGACTTACTACCGTGAAAGGAAAGGCCTGGCTTCTCTCAGCGTCATACAAAGCCTTTTTTAGGGATTACACTGTTTATATGTTTAGCAGAAAGAACTCGATGCCTGATGGGTATTCCATAAGGGATATGGCAGAGGATCAGGTCATCGCTATGAAAAGGCTGGGTATAGAAAAAGCATGTGTTCTCGGAGTCTCTCAGGGCGGAATGATTGCCCAATATATGGCTGTGGACCATCCTGAAGTGGTGGATAGACTGGTACTTGCCGTAACAGCGCCAAATGCTAATGATACAGTAAAAGATGTGATATCCAAGTGGGTAGATATGGCTAAGAGGGGAGAACATACTGAGCTAATAATCGATACTGCAGAGAAAATGTATTCTACAAAGTATCTGGAAAAGCACAGAAGAGTTTTTTCGCTTATAGCAAGACTTACCAAACCTGCTGACTATGACCGCTTTTTCAAAAATGCAGATGCGATTCTTTCATTTGATGTACGTGGGGATCTTAATAAGATACAGAGCCCAACACTGATTGTGGCAGGAAGTGATGACAAGACCATTGGAAAAAGCGCAGCTTTTGAGCTGAATATGGGTATATCAGACAGTGAGCTTTTTGTGTATGAAGGCCTTGGACATGGTGCATTCGAAGAGGCGAAAGACTTCTATGACAGAATATTGAAGTTTTGCGATGGTGGTGCTGTTTGATCATGTGGATATGAAGCAACTAATGGCGGGAGAAGAGCAAATTATTGCTGCTCTCCCGTTTCTCTGTCGATGTTTAGGAGATTGTCTCCATAATCTATGTTATTTCTGGATAAAAAAGCTTCAAATGCATCAAGCTCTTCAGGATGCCTGATGAAATCTGGATCGTGGGCATCGCATCCGATTATGAATTTAGCCCCCATGCTTGATGCAAGTGAGAAGAATCGATCACTTGGGTAATGCCTTTGCCATACAAAACCGGCAAAATTCACTTCAAGAGGGAAATCCATATCAATTGACGCCTGTACGAGTTTTTTCATGTGTTTTTGGTATATTTCATCGGGACCGCTAAAGTACATTAGATCAGGATGTGCCAAGTATGCGAAATGCCCTGTCTTCATTCCTTCTATTACAAGATCTACATATTCTAAGAGTCTTTCTTCATCCGGAGTCTTTGACCCGGTGTAAAACCCTTCTACTTCGTTCGGCACATAGTGCTGACCCATGATCATGTAATCATAGGGGTATTCTCTGAGCTTATCAAGGAGAGTGGGGAAGAATCGCCTGGAGTATTCAACTTCGTAACCAACAAGAATCTTGATATCTTTCTTGTACTCTTCTTTTAATCTATAAAGGGTAGAAGTGTAATCCTCAAGTTCGCTCATATCCATTCGTATACCAGAGGTGAACCACTCAGGGTAGGGTTGTGGAACATGATCTGAAAAGCCAAGTTCAAGAAAGCCCCGCTGTATTGCCTGTTCGATATATTCTCTTTCAGTACCGGATGCGTGTTTGCATCTGACAGTATGTGTATGGTAGTTTGCAAGCATGTTTTAATATCCCCGTCGAATTAAGTATTAGATCGCAATCATAGCAAGAAATTCTGTGTCATTTTTTATCAAATGAAATAAAGCGATGTAACACGTACATTATACTACTTGGTTTCAAGTGCTATTGCAGCTTTTGAAATGAACGCTGAAAAAACGTAGCTAGGAATGAAAGATTATGTTGACTATGCATAATAATGATAATATAATTATTTATGTTATAAGTAGTTTTTTAATAGTTTGGAATTGTGGCAAGTATTATCCGTTAAGCTTTTGGGCTTAACGGATTTTTTATTCCCACTATTAGCACCTCTGCTTATGACAGCACAATAAACCAAACCTATATATAAGGAGGAAAAACAAATGATGAACAAATGTATGTTTACTGGAAGGCTGACAAAGGACCCTGACGTAAGGTATTCACAGGGAGAGAAACCCACCGCAATTGCCAGGTTCTCACTTGCAATTGACAAGCAGGACAAGGATCACAACACGGGGTATATTAACGTGGTAGCTTTTGGAAAGCTTGGTGAGTTCTCAGAGAAATATCTTCGCAAGGGAACAAAGATTGAACTTGAGTCTCATGTTACACCGGGCTCTTACGAGAAGGATGGCAGGAAGGTCTACACATATGACTTTCAGGCTGACAAGATCGATTTTGCGGAGAGCAAGAACGCTTCTCAGGGTAACAGCACAGGTAACCGTCAGCCAGCTTCAGATTCTGGAGAGGATGACGGGTTCATGGATATTCCGGATGGAATTGACGAAGAGCTGCCGTTCAATTGAACATTAAAACAGCAACTGCATAACAGCAAGTAAGAGGGATGGCGAAAGCTATCCCTTTTTCTGTGCGTTTGAGTAAAAATTTTTAAGATTTAAAAGGCAGCCTACCACCTTACGGAAGGACCACCCGAGGGGGATCAATGGTAACATTTGTGACCGATCCCTTTCCGGGGATTGGTCGATAGTAAGGAGATATACGCCATGACAAAAAAGACAAATAATGCAAAGCCTAAGACAACGACAAAGGCCAATACAAAAGCAAGATCCAAGTCAAAGGCAAAGCAGAAAAAAGAGAAAATTGATGTTGTTGAGCTTGTAA
>CAMNEA010000038.1 GCA_946536145.1 uncultured Butyrivibrio sp. | reverse complement strand
GAGTCAAACTGTAACGTCCCCATTGACTCAAAACTGTAACGTCCCCATTGACTCACTGCAGTTATATTTATTACTGCTGTGACTTAAGAACTCTCTGGTCAGTGTTGTAATCGAAAGCTCCGACAGCAAGACCGCTGCAGGACATCAGAAGCTTGATAGGTGCAATTATTGCAATGATATTTGCAAGGATTGCAAAGCCGATTGATACCTCCTGGCCAAGTCTCTCCTGCATATCCATGAATACTGCAACCGATACAGCGATCAGGATCAGTGATACAAGGCTGCTAAGACCGGTTCCGACGCTGGGGATCCTTGATAAGATACCTGTGAGTACAGTGCAGACTACCGGGTAGAGCTTAACTACAATTGATGGAAGTGAGATACCAAAGATTTTGATCTGCTCAACATTGCCATAGGTTGCATCTACGCAAGAATAGGTATTGAGATATGGTATAAATGCCATCCATGCATTTGCATAGCCGCGGACCTTGAGATACTTGAACTTTGCGATCGCATCTACGAGATAAACTGCAATGCATATTATCACGATCGGTACCACTATTGCGCCTATAAGTGTCAGTAATGTTGTTGCTTCATCCATTTTTTTTTCCTCCTCAAAAACACTTTTTTGTTTTTTCTTACATATTCATTATACGATGGAAATGCATGTGTGGCAAAAAAAAAGGAGTATTTTTGGATTTTCTGTAATTACTGAATCAAATTGCCGCCATTTAAGTTGGTTCGTATAAATAAGTGTCACAGGATAATTCAAAAAATGATATAATTTAGGAGGAAAAAAATAAATGACTTATAGGAACGATACTAATATGAACAATGAACCTGAAAAGAATGTTAATAACATGGGAATACTTGACGATAATGAAGCCTCAAAGGTTACGGGAGGATCATTTTCTGAATTTATAAAATGGGTCACAGGAAAAAAAGACGAAGGCGTTTTACCTCCTGCCCCTGATATTATGATATCTCCTAATGTCGATAATCCCGGAAACGAAGATGTTTTCAGATAATAATATTCGGAGGTGCTTACAATAGAAAATAGTGAACACATTATTAAGCGTTCCTTAAAAAGGGTGGCACTTAGATCCATCCTTTTTGGTGCGCTTGTTTTTTTTATTCTTATGATCTTTACGGAAATGATAATTTTTGTGTTTCCGACGTTGTGGCATTACAAACATGAAATGGAGCATAACGAGGCATATCTGACTGATCTTATCGGTATGCCTTATATAGAAGAGATTCTTACAAAGACGAGAGAAATATATGATGCAGCGCCCGAGGAGCTTAAGCAGAAGCAATTTGAAAGTGAGTACAAGGATCTGTTCATGGGTCTGATAGATGACGATTTCTTTGCTGCGAGAGAATACCTCGAAAAAAGCAGGATACAGACAGGCAAGGTAAATTGCTTTTTATGCTTCTATGATGAAGAGAAGGACAGAGTTGTTTTTGTGGTTGACGGCAACGATGCCAAGCTTGCGTTTATACCAGGGCAGTGGATATCTGAGGAAAACGGCTCCATTGATGACATTAGGACAATAAAGAGAACAGTAAACTCGGAATGGTACTTGCATATGACCTATGGCAAGGCATGGGGACTTACTGCAACTGACTATATGGAGATCAAAAACAGTGATGGAAAGGCTATAGGCTATATGACCATCACCATTTCCATGAATAGTTTTGCCAGAAAAGTTGCCAGATTACTTGTTATGAATATCCCGTTTTTCATCATCAACATCATGATTTTTATTTATCTGATCTCCGACTACATGATAAAAAGGGTCATAACCCCTATTAACAGGCTGGCGGAGGCAGCAAAAGAGTATGGCAGTATAAATAAGAATCAGGTAAATCCAAAAGGAAGGGTGTTTCCCAGATTTGAGATAAACACCGACGATGAGATAGAACAGCTCTGGAAGACCATGGTGGATATGGAGAATGACATTTCAGCCGCTATGAGTAAGATTGCTGAGGCTGCCGCAAAAGAGGAGAGGCTTGCAGCGGAGCTTGATCTGGCCAAGTCTATCCAGCTGGCAGCTCTTCCTACGAAATTTCCGGACAGGGAAGAATTTGATATTTTTGCAAGTATGATTTCCGCCAAGGAGGTTGGAGGAGATTTCTATGATTTCTTCTTTATTGATAATGACCACCTGGGAATGGTCATAGCAGACGTATCCGGCAAGGGAGTGCCGGCAGCTCTTTTCATGATGACATGTAAAGGCATTATTAAGGGCACAGCACTTCGCGGTGGCACTCCTGCAGAAATACTCTCTTACGTAAATGACAGGCTGCAGGAGGATAATGAGAACGATATGTTTGTGACCGTATGGCTTGGCATGCTCGATATTTCAACCGGCGTAGTGACAGCCTGCAGTGCAGGGCACGAGTACCCGTTTGTCACTGATGAATATGGCAATTATCAGAAATTTGATGATCCGCACGGCGTCGTATGCGGAGTTTTACAGAACTTATCATATGAGGATTACAGTTTTACTATTCCCGGAAACGGAAGGCTGTTTGTATATACTGACGGCGTGAAAGAGGCACAGAACAAAGAGGGCGAGATGTTTGGCACTGACAGGCTAAGGAACTGCCTCAATGCAAACAGCGGTGCAGACCCCGCAGAAATTGTCACAGCAATGCGAAAAGAGCTCAAAACATTTGCTGACGGAGCAGAGCAATTTGATGATGTTACGATGCTGAGCCTCTGGTATAAGGGACGGCACAACTGATTCAGATTTAAAAATTACAAAGATCAGGTAACGTTTGATGGAATGGTTCTTCTCAACAGGCTTAGGGGAGTAAAGAGAGGAAGCAGCGAAGAAAACAATATAATCTGGATGCTTGAGAACAGGATAACGTCCCAGGCACGTGAATATTACAACCGTGAAGGCGTAAGAGAGCTTTTGAACATGCTTGATGAGAATGTGAACAGAAAGGGATATCAACTCAGTGACGCCGTTTCAGCTCTTCTATATCTGCCAAAGTACAATTCAGATGGGGAGCCTCTTAACAGAGAAGAAGCAAAAAAGGATGAGTGGAACAAAAAATGGCTCGAGGCATGGAGAAATAACAACCAGGCAGTTAAAGCCGAGCTTATGAAGGAAGGTGTTGTACGGGTTCTCAATTACTGCATTCCTTCACTTTAGGAGATAAAGAGCCGTGGAATAAATTTTATTATTTTTTTGAGCTTTATCAAGAAATATAAATTCAGTAAATGTTATAATTTTAGATTAAAGGATATTATTTTAGTTCTTATTAATTAATTAAGGGGAAGCGTATTATGAAAAATATCAGATCATTCAGAGCAAGACTCATCACAATGATGATGGCCTTCACATTTCTTTTCTCCTATGTTTCCACACCTGCTTTTGCAGCCGGCGTGGACGTAGAGAATCACAACCCTGTGTCGGCAGGAAAGACTGCTGTATCGGGGCTTACTATTGATGGGGTGTCAAACCCCGTACCGGGGCAGCGCCTCGATGTATCTGCTGTTGTGCACAGCAAAGAGGGTCACAGCTGGGAGATAGCTGTTATATGGCTTTCTTCAAACGGACAGGTTGCAACGACTGCCAAGGCAGGTGAGACTTACTATCCTACACTTGCATTTTATCTTCCTCAGAAATACGGTATGGCGTATGGTAAGTTTAAGCTGAGTGTGACTGACAGTGTTACAAAGCTGATGGGATCGGATGAGCTCATCAGTGTATATGACAGCAAGAACGGTATAACTTATATCCTCTCCGGAGTTGTAGCCGTTAAGACTGCAGATGCCCAGAACACTCTTGTAAGTGGAAGAGAAGACAATGCTAAAAAGGTACGCGATGAGTTTGAAACTCTGAGTTCGCAGCAGAGCGAAGTCAGTGTATCTTCGGATTCACATGCAAGCGGTTCATCTGATGATGCAGATGCAGATGATGCAGATGATGATGCAGATGATGATGATGATGATGATGATGATGATGATGCAGATGATGATGATGATGATGATGATTCTGAACCTGAGCCTGAACTTAGTGTCATTGATATTTACTGCGCCCAGTCTGCCAGAGATAGTATGACAACATATGATCTTGAGAGCGTCATCGATCTTATTGTAAACAAGTTACAGCCTCAGGCGGTCGAGCTTTTAAAGGACTCGTTTCCGGCTTTTAAGAGCGCCGAAGAAAATGGCGAGCTTGGAAGCGAGATTGGACTTTATATTTATTACAAGAAAGGTGATAATGACGGGAAATCGGAGCATGTGGTTCCCGGAATGGAAGAACTCGCTTATGTCAATGGCGGTGTGACGGAAGTCGACGGTGAGTTGAAATATGGATATATCATGGCTGTAAACCTTGAATCCATGGTCCGGAAAGATAAAAACAAGAAGCCGATAATTGACAGTAACGGCAGATATAGGATCGTATTTGAAGGCGAGGATATGGACAATATGACTTATACTATTGTCCATGAGATGTTTCATGCCTTTATGGATGACTACAACAGAACAGGCATGGCCGGAGGCATCAACATAGCAGATGTTAAGACTGACGAAAAAGGAAACCTTTTGACAGATGAGCTGGGTAATAAATACGCTCATTTCCATTTCCCTCAGTGGTTTATTGAAGGTACTGCATCCATGACAGAGAACGATTATGAGTTCAGATATGAGACCTTTGACAAACTCAGAACAGACAGTCAGACCGGTAAGGTAAACGATTATTTTGATAAGGATACACTTTTAAAAAGCTATGTGAGATTTGCAAATAAGGACGGATCGGAGACTTATTTTGCGCTTCCATTTGCAGCAGGCGGATTGGAAATAAAGGGCAAAGAAGTAGAGACAGATACCAGCAGGTATGTATCAGGTTATCTTGCAAGCATATATCTTTCAGAACTGGCCTACAGATCTATTCATGACACGGGGGCTGAGAAGGAGATAAATGCGAAATCTTCGGCAAGATACAGAGAAGGACTCAACTGGATCCTTGAGAGCCTTCACGACGGGAAAGCTTTTGATGATATCATATATGAAATATCTCCAACGGATGACAATGGGAAAAAGCTATATAAAGATTCAGCGGACTTTGGAGAGAAGTTCATCGAGGGAGCAGCTGTAAAAAAGGATAATCAGGAGACGTACTATGGCGATCCTGAGAGTATGGATTTTACTCTTGCATATCTCAATTATCTCAGAGAGGTCGACCATGATAAGTCGAGAAAGAACGGAGCAAACGGATCGGTACTCTTTGACCTTGACGTCGATATGGCTTCACCGCTTGACAAAGAAAAAGAGGCCACATCAGATAGCTTCAAGATTGTAAAAACAAAAGACCGCGTGATTTCGACAGTAAAGTCTGACACGATAGAGATAGGCGCAGGAAAATCTTCGCTCAGTGAATGGGAAAAACAGCTAAGGTCTAAAGATAAGCCCGCTCTTGCAGCAAAGACAAAGAAAACTGACGTGAAAATAAATGTAAAGGAAACAGATACAAAGACAGCTCTGAAGCCATCTGTAAATGAGGCTTTGGCTCAGAAGCAGGCTACAGTTACGGAAGAGAAGGAAGTACCTTTAGCTGCTGCAGTTATTGAAGATACGAAGAAGGCAGGCAACTGTGATGAACCTGTACAGACTGATACAGAGAAAGCAGAAGCAGCGCCTATGCAGACTGCTTTAGAGGAAACAGAAGAAACACCCGTACAGGCTGATGCAGAGAAAGTAGAAGCAGCGCCTATGCAGACTGCTTTAGAGGAAACAGAAGAAACACCCGTACAGGCTGATGCAGAGAAAGCAGAAGCAGCGCCTATACAGAGCACTTTAGAGAAAGCAGAAGAAACAACTCTGCAGAGCGCTTTGGAAGAAACAGATAAGATGCCTGTGCAGAACGATGCAGAGGAATCAGAAAAGGCGACTGTACAGACACAGACCGCTGCAGAGAAAGAAGAAACAGCTCAGAGCTGTGAAGAGCCTGAAGAAACGACTGAAGAAACGACTGAAGAAACGACTGATGAAGAGACTAAAAAAGAGACTGAAGAAGAGGTGCTCTCACAGACCTTGGAAGAGGCTGCAGATGTAACATCTGCGCAGGAAGATGAAGCTGCAGTTTCAGAAGAGGGCAGTGTGACAGATGATGAAGCAGCTTTAGAAGAGACTGATAAAGAGGCATCTGATTCGGCTGCAGAAGATGAAGACGGAAAAACAGATGAAGGGCAGGCACAAGAAGCTGACCCGCAGGAGCCTGTGACTTTGGAGGAAGCTCAGGATACCGATACGGCGCCGTCAGAGGATGCGCAGGATACTGATGATACTAAAACAGAAGAAACAACTGATGAGCCCTGCGCAGATAATGCCGTGAAAGAAGATATGAGTACAGATAATTCTGAAGAACAAGGTGACGATGCAGGCGAAGATGCTGAATCAGAGGGGACTGACGAAACTTGATGAAAAGAAAGAAGTTAACGTGAAAGTATAAAGCTTTCTTAAAGGGTGGCTGCACCATGTGCCACCCTTTTTATGGTGGAGGAGGGTAAATGGATATCACGAGGATTACTGCAAACAACTACGAGGCATTTGAAGATGTGCTTCCGGACGATTATTTCCCCGGGGATGACAGGCTTGCCTTTGGAGCTGTGACAGGCAACAAGGAAGCAATATCAAGCATTATTATTGACCCTTATGATGACTCGTTCGTATATATAGACTGGATGTATACAGATCCCAATTTCAGGGAACAGGGAGCCGCCTCAGAACTGCTTGATATGGTCAGCATTTTTCTTCGCGAGATGTCTGTCGGGCGCATGCTTATATCTTTTGACGATGAATATGAGGATCTTGAATTGTTTCTCGAAGACCGTGGATTTGCGATTTACGAGTGCTCAGATGTCTACAGAGTACCGGTGACAGAAATTATCTACGGCTCAAGAATGGATGAGTTACTTGAGAAAAAGCCCGGATCCAATGGTGTATTCACAATTGAGGAAGGTGAGATGCTGCAGAAGTTTCTTTCCTTTGCTTCCGGTAAGAATCTTGGAAGAGATTTTCTGAGCGCAATATCAAGGGAGTATTCACTCGTTATGCTCGATGAAGACCGTGAGCCGGTCGGATGTATGATAATCAGGGAGACTGAGGATGAAGATCTGGAGATGGTCTATCTTTTGAACACATCCGGCAGATCAAGGACGTTGGATTTGATTGTGGGATTTTATGAGATGATAACAGCTAATAACCTCGATGACAGAGACCTTTTCTTTTCGGATCCCGAAGGGATATGGACAGGGATTGTCGAAAATCTTATCGGAGATGATATCGAAAAGTACAGGGTAGAGGGACTGCTTGAGGGAATAAGTATTTTGTAGTGACAATATAATCTGATTACTTGGAGAGGAAAATCATGGCAGACGGAAAAGAGCAGAGAATAAGACGTTCAAATACTATACATATTTCTGCTGGTTCAGTGGAGGAAGTGCTGGATCAGTTCCGGGATAAGTATGACATTACCAATGACATGGAAAACATGCAGGAGGAAAAGAAGCCAAAGAAGGCTGGTAAAAAAAAGGCTTCATCCAAGAAGAACAATAGATTAAAGGATGGCTCTGCTAAAGCAGTAAGGGAGATCAAAGAGGTCAGAAAGCCTACAGAAGAGGATATCAGGCGTATGACTGCCGAGAGCGCGATCGAGTTCTACCAGGGCAGACTCTCAAATACGATAGACGAACTCTTTGAGACTTTTGAAGGAACCAAACCCCAGAAGCCAAAGTACGCTTCCTCCAAGAATTCCACTAAGGTAAAGCGTGTAAATGAAGCTTTAAAACGCGAAAGATGCGCTGATCAGATAACCGATTTTATTAATAACAAATACAGTGAAGAAGTCATCCACGAGGAAGTAAAAGATAAAGCCTCAGTGAAGAAAATGATAGATGACTTTATGAATAAGGTTCCTGATCTTGAGTACAAGATGGACACCGATGAGCATTTTGCTGCCTCCCTTGAGAAGAACTATGAGCTCACAAAAAAGGGAGCACAGATGAAAAAAATCGTCTTCGATGCGGTTGATGGCGGATATATGCCTGAGGGCGTCAGCCTGGAGGCAATTCAGAAAAAGATTGGCTCCTTTGAGGAGCTGAAATTGTACCTTGATGCCAGGGTTCAGGTGGTTACAAACCCGTATTACAAGTACTTTGCTCAAAAGGACGTGAATTATACTGATGAGCAAATCCATGACTTTATTACTCAGTTTAACAACAAGGACGCGGATTTTAAACTTGTCAACGGCGAGCTTTTGAGATATCTGACCAGTATTCAGGCGCTCAGGGAGCAGAAATTTAACAAGAATAAGAGTCTTACTTCAGTTGCTGAGCGCTCATTAAAGAGGGCAAAGAGACAGGTCGAACTCCTTGGCACAAGAGCTGAGAAGAAGCAGATCATAGAAAAGCTCTCAGATTATGCTATGAATTATCAGGGTTGTGAAAGATATCAGGACAAAGACTACGACAAGCGCTATTCCAGAGAAAAGTTTACAGCAATGCTTAAGGAGTTTGAGACCATCAAGGTAAGTGACCTGCATTTTAAGAGCTTTAAGGATATGGCTGATAACCTGAAGGCAAATGAAATGCTCTTTGCGAAAGCACGTGATATGGAGCATATGCTCTATGTTGCGGCATACAGCGAACACCTTGAAGGTCTTGGTGATGATGCGCTTCTTAAACTTCGTGCCAAGATCAAGACTTTTGACGCCATGGAGAAGCTTTCTTTGAACCTTCAGATGGAGATGCTTCAGAACCAGGAGAATTCTCTTGATAACGACTCTTATGAGGATATATGGAAAAAGACGGTAGACAATCTCAACAGCAGTATAAACTATTCAGACAGCAGGGTTTATCCGAAATTCGGAGAAAATCTGGAGAAATACTACAAGTCCATCTTGAAGTCTTACAAGGATGAGCACAAAGACAGAAAACACACTATTAAGACCATGTACGGACTGATGAATCCCGTGGTAAATCAGGGAGGTAATCCGCCATTTGAGCCCGGACAGATAAGTAATGATGAGCTGGACAAGCGGGCGGCGGCTTTTCAGAAGAATGCCATAATCATGGACTTTGTAAGAAACTGCGATTATCATATGAAAAACGTGGCTATGCCGGCATTTCGGTGTTTTACTGCCTCGTACAAGAAGAAATATGGCATAGATCCGGCGGATTATATTAAGCCTGTTCGTTCCATGAACAGATTCGTTATGGGAAAATCGTCACAGGAGCTGGCGAGGATAATGAAACTTCTTTCGGAAGGCACAAAAGAAGAGAAAGACAGGTTCTGGCAGGAGGTGGTTCAACAGGCCCGTGAAACTGATATGCAGGAGGGCACAGGGGACGATACTAAGGCCTTTTTGAAGAATGTATATCATAAAAACCGAATGGCCGGAATATATTTAAATTTTGAGGACCTTGCCACTGATAAAGGGCCGGGATGTTTTGATGAGCGCACTAAGAAAGAGATCAAAGCCCTTTCGAAAGTAGGACAGAAATACATGGATGCGGCCGACGTTATAGGCCAGTTTACACATAACTATAAATGGATACATGGCATATCAATAGAGGATCTTGCGAAGGACAACAAGGATGCCTATGACATGTCAACGCATCTCACAATGCAGTATAACAATCGTGAAGACAATGCGGCTTATGTGGTAAATGGAAGGGAATACGCCAATCAGAGCAATCTTGGTGATATTTCAAAGGTAATGCTGCTTCCACGCACAATGCGTGTTGAACGCTATGTAACAATAAATCGTAAAGCTTACCTTGCCACCGTTGAGGTTATGAAATACAGGGAGCTGATGAAAGAAGGAGCCTGGGAAGAGACTAAAGCACCTGATACTGTCAAAATGAAAACTGAACTTGATAAGGTCAGGGAACAAAAAGACCCTGATATAAGTGATAAAGAGGCAGCTCTTAAAATCCTTGAGGCAGATCTTTCCCTGTTTAATTTTCATTCCTACAAGGAGATATTTACCAAAGGAGAAGACGGCAAGATGCCAATTGAGAAGCTCTCACCTCTCACAAAGCTTGCCGAGAAACTCCTAAACAAAATGGAACACAGGGGAAGCAAAATAAAGGGACTGGATCCGGAATTATCCAGATCCCTTAATGAGCGTGCACGAAAAGAGCTTAAGGCAAGATGCATGACACTTAAGGCCGCAGGATCTTTCTTTGGCGATGACTTTAAGAAGATGCTCACTATCTTTGAAAAAGACAATACCAAGTTTAGCAAAGTAAAGTCCCTGGATGAAATGCTGCATATGCCGGATGCTCACTACAGAGATCTTAAGAGGGGGGCGAATCGCGATCAGCGAGCGCAGATAGAAGAAGTCAGAAAATTTGTCAAAGGTCTTAACGGCTTTGATATCATGAGCCCTCTGTCAATAACGGAAAAGCGCATAAGAAAAGAACTGGGCATAGATGATGACTCATTTAGCAGACAGACTCTCATAAACAAGCTCAAGGGAGATGCGAGTGTATTTGATGGTGTCAAAGAAGGTACAATATCTTTAAGCCTTGGCGGTATCAAAAAACTTTTGGGCAATCTGTCAACATCTTTTAAGGAGAACAGCAAGCTTGGCGCCAGAGAGCGCGAGACTCTGCTTGATAAGGAGGGAAGTGCCCAGCACCGCAAGAACGCGATTGCAAAGAAGATCAATGAGCAAAGATGTGCATTCAGGGGCTCAGTGTTTAAGATAAAGAGCGGAATATCCTTCGCAACCAGAGTGAAGGTCGGCGACAAGACGGTGGAAGACATTTCCGCGCTCATGGAGGGATCTGAGACTTCTGCAAAGGATGCAGAGACTTTTATAAAAAAATATGCAGAAAAGAAAAGCAGAGAGCGTGCAATGGATCAGATCACCAAGTCCTTTATCTCCCAGTCGCTGTTCCTTCCTGTGCAGGGGGAAATGACGGATGATCTGCTGGCCAATAATGCAGCAGCTTTTGAGAGTCTGTCAGGCAAGGCTTATGCTTACAGAAATCTGTTGAACCAAAATCCTGACTATGTCGCCAGGCTGAAGAACACTACTGATGAAGATGGAAGGACTGACTATGACAAGGTCATGGACAGGCTCGACAAGATGCTGGCATATTCAGATTACTACAGGGCATATAGACTTCTCATGACGGATCATTACTATATTCTCCATGGCAACGACGAACTTGGTATGAAAAATACCAGGTCACTGAGTGGTGAGGAGAGAAGAGTTTTTGATCTTATGAAGCTCCTTGATGAGCAGGCAGCGAGCATCAAGGCAGGGGCATGGGCCGGCAGGAACATAAATGGCAGGATCGAGAACGTCCTTTCTGCTTACGAGGAGGAAATGACAAGGCAGGCATATCTGACCGGAAGACCTGATCTGTCTAAGAAAAAACTTAAGACAATGGCATCAGATGTTGCAAGGTCACATGATAATATAACGTTATTCCTGCAAAACCTCCACCCGCAAAACAGACGATACATCAATATTGATAAGGCGCTCTTTGATTATGACCCGCAAAAGTATCCTGAAGCTGCGAAGTACATGACTGAGGATGTGAAAAACTACATAGAAGCTCATAAAGTCTATGTCGCTACGGAAAATCAGAAGGCTCCGGAAGGGGCGAAGCTATACTTTGCGACCCAGCGGCAGAAGGATCTTATGGAAAAGATTCATAATGCCACGAAGTACACGCTCGAAAAAAAGGATAAAGACGGAAATGTCATCAGTTCTGAGACCATAGAATTTGAAAGTATAAGTTTTGTTGGTTCCAGGAAACATGCCCCTGATGAAGCTATGGGGATAAAGACAAGCTGGCAGAGAATCTGGACAGATATGGCGCTGACTCTGTGCGAGTATATGTCAGATGAAGAGATACTGGATATAGTTGATGGACTTACTTACTGCAACAGAAAAGATGTAGACCTTAGCGATGAAGCCACCTTTAAATATGCAAGGGACAGATGGCTTTTCTGCGCTGCCAAACTTTACAAGCTCGAATATGATGAGTTTAAGCGCTTTGAGAAGACATATGGCACCACAATGACCGATATGCCGGTTTCTTTCTTCATGCACTCCCTTGGCTCCGGGCAGAAAGACTATTATTTAAGGACACGTTTTTCTCAGAATTTTACAGAGATATGCAATGAGAAGTTAAGTATGTGGGGTGGCAAGGATATGTCACTTGGAGAAGTTCTTGCCTCCGAGGGACTGATAGATAAGAATATTGTATTTGACAGTCAGAAAAATCCCTCTTATTACCAGCAGGCACAGGTACCCGGTTTGAGTTATATCCGCAGTACAAACATGCTCTTTGATTATGCCGGAGATCACTCGAATATGCCCTCTGCTGCATTAGGACCCAACGAAAGTACTGTTGTTATTGCTCAGAATGCAACAACTCATATGAATCTTGAAGGGCCTAAGCTATCACTGGCACAGAAGCGCAAGCTCTGGAAAGATACTATTGCCATGCGCAGGGATGACCTTGCAGGCGGACGGGAGATGGAAGGTTATTACAAAAAGGCACTTGGCCTTTACACAGATTCTGAAAAGAAAGAGCTAAAAGCCCAGAGGGCGATGGACGCTGTGATACAGGATACCACCAGAAAGTTCTGTGTAAGGCGCAAGGATGATCTCTACAAAGAGACTCTTGCTCAGCTTAAGGAAAATGAGCTTACAGATGATGTAAAGGCTATGGTAAAGAGTCTGTCAGCTTTTCATCCTGCATTGTACAAGGATATAGAAAGCAAAGATGATCAGAACGAGGTAAGAGCTTATTACGATAATGTACGGGCATTTTGCGGCCTGAGTGCGGAAGCCGAGGACAGAACAGCACAAAAGAAGGCAGCGTTTAACTATTTCAGGGATATTGCGCACAGTATTGTCAGTCAAAAACTGTTGACTGTACAAACTGCTGAAGATGTCATGAGCAGAGATGAAGTCAGGCAGAGTGAAGAAGTAGTCATGGACAGCGCTCTTCTAATTCTTGAGACCTGCCATCTTATGTATGAATCCCTCCAGGATATGGCAGCACATGAAAAGAACCTTGACTGGCTTGATGATAAGACAAAGAAAGAGTTTAAGAAAGAAGTACTGAAGAACCTCAGGCTTGAAGTGGCAAGGCTGACAATATCCTCAACCTACTACAAAAATCTCGGGGATATTAGCGGAAAACATGATACTGCTGATGGAAGAGACTATGTTAAGCTGCAGTATGTCGGCAGAGAACTGGTCAGCTACATGGCAACAGATCTCGATAGTGATGTGCTTGCTGACGATGAGCTTTCGACAATTCTTGAGAAAAATGGCGTCCGCATAGATGACGACAGGGTCCGTGAAGATGAAGAAATAGAGGCTGAGGAAGAAATTGGTGAAGAGGAGTCTGCTAAGCTGGATGAGGAGCTTGCGCAGATGGAAAAAGACTATTATGTCAAAGAAGTAAACGCCGGGGAAGAAGAGCAGAAAGAAGAGGAAGAAGAGAAGAAAGAAGAACAGGAAGAAGAGAAAGAGGAACAGAAGGCTCAGGAAGAAAAGGCTGCAGGGGAAGAGGAGAAGCCCAAGGAAGAAGAGCAAAACAAGGCTCCTGAGGAAGAACAGGCCAAAGAGGAAAAGAAGGCCGAAGAAGAGCAGAAGGCTCAGGAAGAAGAGCAAAAGGACGCTCAGAAGGAAGAGCAAAAGGACGCTCAAAATAAGGAGCAGGAAGATAAGAAGGAAGAAGAAAAGAAAGAAGAAAAGAAGGTTCTGAGTCAGAAAGAACTGGGTGAAATGGCAAGGCAGCAGAAGGGCAAATATGTTGAGCTTGAGCCTATACAGTACAAGACCAAAGTAAAAGCACCTGAAAAAGGAAAGCATGTAAAATATGAGAGCCAGAGAAAAAAGTATTATTGCTGGGCATGCACAATGAACGGGCTTATTAATGCCTATGCCGGAGAGAAGGTTTCTGACCTTGACATGATAATAGAAAGACCTCTTGCAATTCCTAAATTTGAGGAATCCGGAATCCGTGACAAGGATGAATATGATAAGGGCGTTAAATTGGTAAATGATATGTATACCGGAAAAGAGTTCGGCAACCCCGCTATCTTTGGAGATTACATATTCAGGAAGCTTCCGAATACAGCAGTCAGAACCACTCTGATAAAGCGAGAGAGTGGAAGACTGGATTATGGCAAGAGAAGATTCCTTGAGATACTTTCATCGCAGCTTGAAAAGGGTCCTGTGGGACTTATTGCAGGTTCTCACTATGTGCTCGTAAGAGAACTGGATGGTGACAGGCTCAAGGTAAATGACTCAATGGATGACAATCCGGATGAAGTGAAGACTTATAAAAGAACAGTTTCTGAGCTCTTTAATTCTGTCGGAGCACAATATGAGCTTGTATGGCTTGAGAGTATAAACGGGAAAGGAAAGCAGATAGCCGATGAGTATGATATCAAATATGACAAGGCAAAACGGCAGTTCTACTATGACGTTCCTCCGGCAATGAATAAGGAGACTCTGCTTCATCATGATGGTGTAGAGGCTACCAGCATGCTCTATGATGACGTCGTGATCAACAGTATTTATGTGCCCAAGCAGCTCTCCGGCGATGAGGCGCCGCAGCAGGCAGAAGAGAAGGTGCAGAATGTCCGGGCCATCGCTGAGGATAAAAAGGTTGAAGAAAAGAAGGTAGAGGATAAGAAGGAAGAACAGAAAGAGGAACAGAAAGATGAGGTTATCAGAAAGGGAAACTAATTATTTGAGGGACTTGATCTGAAATATACACTTAAGTGAGGAAAAAAAATGAGCGACAATCAGAATGAAAATCAGCAGCTTGTGCAGCACATTCAAAAACAGGAAGCGCCAATTGAGGTGACCTATGAGGATCATCAGAGCGCTTCATGGGATGTGCTTGAGAATTTCAAAAAGACAGCTCAGGTCAATACTGCGATGGGGGCGAAGTATTCAGAGTATGATTCAATGAATCTGTTTGAACTGAGGGACGTTCTGTTTCTGGACAGACAGAGCAAGTCAGAAGGATACAGGACTATGTACAACGCCCTGAATGACCTTCTTAGTCTTTCCGTGAGCAAGGGCAAATATTTTGATCAAAACGGCCGCGGAATGACAAAGGACTTTTTTGAGACACTTTTTACGGCAACCTCGAGTGTCAACCATTATCTTGCCACGCATATGGGCTTCAGGTGGAAAGACAAGGGAGACAGACGAGTTCAGGTCGCAACAAGGATAAGCTATCTTCTCAGAGACCTATCGGATGAAGTAACCCGTGTTCAGAAATCCCTTCCTGAAAAAAAGGCAAGGATGGTAGACTACGCAAAAGAGGGACTGTCCGAGGAAGAGATCGCAGAGAGAGAAAAGCTCTATTCTATAGACAAAAACGCTGCTGAAGTGCTTAAAATTGCTGAGACCGGGGAGTTTGGAAACAAAAACGGCACGGCCTCTAAGGATGCGGCTAAGCAGTGGGTACTGGGAGGTTACAGCAAGGAGCTCAAAGACCTTATAGACGGCACTGACGCTGTAGATGAGACAAAGGAGAGCAGAAATAATTTCCTGGCATTCATCACTGACCAGAATAACCGTCTTCTTGCAAACCGAATGGCTATATCGGCTATCATTGACACCAGCAAGAGAGAAACCCTGAATATGCCATGGGTCAAGGAAGAACTTAAGGAATATCTCTCCCAAAATATCAGCGATGAGCAGATGCTGACAAAGACCACTGAATTTGTGAATCTTGTGAAGGATAAAGTAAAGCAGTTTCGTGAGGGCAACAAGGATAAGCTCAAGATCTTTGAAAAGAGAAGAGACAAGATACGTGACGAACTTATGATTCCTGCTGGAAGCACTGATTTTTATGACTTCCCTCTTGTCCGGGAAATGATATTAGAGCAGGAAGAGGAGGATTTTGACCAGAAACTTGCGACGATGAAGGCAACTGCCGCAAACAGTGACAAGCTTATCAGGAGATATCTTGAGCAGAACTTTTCGGTGGCGAGCAGGGAATATGTCAAGAGCGAGCTGGTAGGATTTATCGGCGCCTTCAGGGTATTTGCATCCGCGGATGAGATCATGGATCAGGTCAGCGTATTTTGCGATATGCTCAAGTATACTGCGCCTGCAGATTATATCATGGAGCGCAGTATTACAAATATGATGCAGGATCTCAAAATTGACAGCATAAGAAGGGATGGTTTTGTAAAGTATATTACAGGTAATAAACCGCAAAAGCTCTATCATTTTCCGATTGAACTGCTCAGGGAAGAGGCCGAGAAATACGCAAAAATCGTAAAGGCCAACTCCAAGTCGTATGCAAAGAGAGTAGATAAAAGAGGACGCTATCTGTCATTCGATCAGTGGGATAAGATCGAGCAGATAAACCTTGAGAATGGAGATATTCCTAATGATGAGTTCAAGGAAAAGATTGAGGATGTGATCGCAGGCTATGATAACGCGCCCAAGATATCCCGCAAGGAATATCTCACCGGACGCAGATTCCTGGATGCCAATAATGAGCCTGAGAGGACTGCCAGAGTTGAGAAGGAGATGAAACTCATTACTGAGCTGGATCAGAAAATGAGTGACAAATTCCTTCTTCGCCTATCCGAAAAAGGCACTGATGAGTATGGTGATTACTGGAACCTCGATGCGCTCTACAGAGGGAAGAAGGATCAGCTTGACGCGCGCCGAAAAGAAGAAGAGAGACTGTTTGAGGAGAGAAAAGAGAAGCTGACCCAGGCTCTTCAAAGAGGCGGCGTGCCAAGGAATCTTTGGAATGCCTATGTGGAAAAATTCAGATACCTTCTTGGTGCGATCAGACCGATCACAGAAGATATGACAACAGATGAAGCGCTTCATGCACAGAGAATGAATCTTGAGCTCTTTGGAGTCAGAGACATGGATGAAGCCATCAACAGGGTCATCGATGAGGGAGATAAGCTTGCAAAGGGCAAGCTCAAAGATGACGGGACAATAGAGGACAGCGAGGAACTTCTGAAGGTCAGAGAAAGGTTGGATGCAGGAAAAGATGTCCTGACCAAATACGATGGCGGCAAATATGAGGAATTTGCCGATATTCTTGTCAGCATACCTGAAATATACATTGCAATGATGAACTCTTCAAAAGAGGAGTTTGAGAAGTTCCTTGGAGAGAAGGTTGATGCTAAACTTAAGGCCTTTACTGACGGAGTAGTACTTGCTGGAAAGCAGAGAAATGCTCCGGGCGGCATGGACAAATTTATCATTCCGTCCGCAGTCAGAAAGCAGTACGCCTTTTCGTATATCCGAAGCATATATGATGGAAGGCTTAAGGGAGATGAGAATTTTTTCAAAACACAGCTCGTAAGCTATAACGACAAGGTATTCAAGATAAAACCCGACGGATCGGGGAGCATCGCGGACAACATAAAACGCGCAGAAGATACTCTGGACAAGGAGCTTTACAAGCTTGGTAAGAAGGGTGTACAGAACCTTAACTACAAGATAGCAGTCCTTGCCAAAATCTACGATATGTCTAATGACACAAAAGAGTTTGCAAAGCTCTTTGATGGTGATGTTCTGAAGAAGTTTGCAAAGGATGAGCTTAAAAATGTCATAAACTCTGAAAAGGAAGTGAATTTTGATGAGGTGAAAAAGAATGTCACCAAGCAGTTTACTGATGAGCTTCCTGCTACAGATGAGAATCTTGCCAAAAAGAAGGAGGATATCAAAAAGAAAAAGATCACGGGAATCAGTGGAAGAGAGGCATTCCTTCGCATTGACAATCTGGTGATGAATGACATCCGCATAGATAAGTCCCTTGTAAGAGTTGCTGAAAAAGGCAGGAGAAGGATCAAGCTTGGCACAACAAAAGCTGACGACATGAGAGGGCGCATAGCGAAGTACTGTAGCTCTTTTGAACTGCCGCAGGCTCTTACAGATGCGCTTGTCGAAGAGGGAATGAGTGAATCCTTCATCGACAGGGCAGGGAGCGTAATGTGGAGCAATGACAAGCTCGTCAAGCATGCGTTTGCAATGAACAAGCTAAACAGTCTCCTTACGAAGGGCTTTAAGGACGATGCTCCCATGTCTGACGAAGAGGCGCAGGCGTATATCGTGAGCCTCTATGGCAACATGGATAAAAGATCACTTTTTGAAAAATCGGGAGGACCTGATGTCGCTTCACTGAGAACGAGTGAGGACTATAAGAATTTCCGTAAAAACTTCAAAATGATCCAAAAGCTGGAAGAGCTTGAAACAGGCGATGAGTCACTTGAGAGGGAGAGAGTTGATCTTTGCAGGAAGCTGCGCATCATGCTCATCACCGGCGTTGGAACCCTCGATATCGATGGGAAGCCTTTTAACAATGATCTTCTTATTACGGATGGCGAAAAGTCCGCGCATCTTCTGACAATCGGAGAGATAATCGAAAGAAATGCCAGATATGTGGACTTCTCCGCAAAACTGTCAAACCTTATAGGTGCTCAGATTGAAAAGGAAGAGAGTGACAAAAAAGTAAAATACGGCGCTCACTTCAAAGACAGGATGAAGCTGGCCATCAGAGACTACTTTATGGAGGATCTCTTAAAGAATCTGAAGTCCGGCAAGGAATTTAATGAGGAGAAGTGGACCAGGCATATAGAGAGAGCCTATGCTGATAAGGACATCTGGGAAAATCTGGTATTTGACAGAAATTCCATATCGGATGCGGATTACAAAAAGCTCGAAGAGAGAAAGTATGAGAACAATGCAAATGAAGAGAGCATTGCAAATGCGATAAAGGCCAATACGATACTCTTTAAGGGCAATGTAAACAAGTACGAGAAGCTTGATGAAGGGCAGAAGCAGCTTTTTGCCATCGGCCTCATGCTTATGGAAAAGGGTGCAATAGGGTATGGTACGTCAGGAACTATCGACCTTATCAACTCCGGAAGCATAAAGAGTGAGAAGTTCCAAAGTATCAAGGAAGAGCTGGACAAATATGTCACAGGACAGCCCTACAATTTTGATATCGATTACCTGGAGGCCTTTAACAAGCTGGTAAACTACGGCGAGACCAATGCCTTTTACATAGAAGGGTATACTCTTTCTACAACGGCATATGATAAAGCACTTCAGTTTGCCCATGTGATCACTGCCAAGAAGGTCGCCCTCATGGCAAAGGACACCGAGAGGCTCAATAACGGCTACGAATCTATAAATACCGCCTTCGTGAAATATGACAAAGAGGATCAGATGCACGAGATTGACAGTCTTCGTGATGAGTCCCTTACGATCGAGGTTGTGCGCAAAAAGGCGGCCGAGTATGCCAGAAAGGATGCCCTCAGTGCTAAGACTATAGGACTTAATGCCGCTAAAAATGCATATAGGAGTCCTCTTGCCCTGTCAAGCTTAGACCGTGACATTGCCTTTAATATGAGGATGCACAGGATAGCTGAGCGCTTTGAAAAGATGTCACCGGCTGATATGAAGCTCTTTGTGCGCATTATGCAGGACAGGGGCGTTTTGGATAAAAGCTGTGCAGGAACAGGGGCATTTGTGGAGCAGGATACGAGACAGGCTCTTATCGAGAGCCTTTCCGCGGACGCCAGGACGAGATCGTCAGTACTTGACGGATTTGACGACACGGATTCCTGCATGAGAGCAATAGTAAATATCCTTAGCTTCAGGCTTAGAGATGATATTGATTTCAGAAATAAAGACCTGACCAAAGATCATTTTGCGGATGACGCTCTTTCAAGAAAGACTTTAGCTGACTGGGACCTTGTGGAAAGAGCATTTGAAATGATGGATGAGATAAGGGAGAGGAGATCTTCCATCTATGCCCTTACACATGCATCTGATTTCATTGAGCAGTCAGGAAATATAGCAGCAATAAAGGCTGCAAGACAGCTTTCGCAGTCATACCTGTACAAGGACGACTTCAGGCAGGAGAACTTTGAGAACCTTATAAAGCAGCAGGCTATGCACGATAAGGGCGAGGATATAAAGAGGGCTGTGTCGGGATATCATCAGCTTAGTGACAAGGAAAAAGCTCTTTTCTTCAAAGTACTTACAAGGCGTGATCTTCTTGATATATCGAGGAAGCATTACAAGAGCAACTACTTCGGACTCAAGGAGAGAGACTTCGTAAATCCGGCAGAGAGAAATCAGCTTATCGATCAGTATATCCGGTTAAATCTCGAGAATAATGTCGGAATAATCAATGAGCCCGGTGTCTGCTATGATGCAATGAGGATGCTGTTCTCAACGCAGCTCTCTGACAGAGAGAAGTTCGATTCAGCCAAGGATATAAGCAGTATGACTGTTGCGGAGCAGTATCTGTTTGCCGGAAGATCGACAGCTGTGGACTGGAAGCTGTTTAAGAGGGCTCTCAATTTTGTGAACAGAGCCAGTGAGGAGCTTGAGTATGCCGAGGGCAATGCGCAGCTCTACAGAGGTGCAGGTGATCTGACCAGTGGCGGAAATATTGATATAAGCTACAAGTTTCTGAGAAAGAACTTCCATCGCACAGGCAATCAGTGGGCGAGAAAGGTTGGCAGAGTCTTTGCAAGAAATGCCAGGGAAGCTGTCAAGGTTGATGTCCTTTCCATTCTGTCAAATGCAGTAGGAATTTTGGACAAGACAGGCGATATTACACTCGGATTTAAGAAAGAAGGATCGGCGAGAAAGGGTCTTGCATGGGTAAAGGATACTATCAAACAGGGCAAGAAACTTGAGAAGGGGATTATGGAAGATAATGCTGCTGACTACAAAGTCGAGGCTTTGGCGATCAAACCGGCCGACCCCACGGAAGATGATCTTAAGAAAGAGAAAAAGCGCCGTGATAACCTCACATATTACCAGCATATAGAGGAAGGTATTAACAACATTTTTGCTCATGGACAGACTGTAGCAAAGAGCCTTGAAGAGGTGAGAGTACTTCTTCGCGACAGCTTTGCCGCACCTTTGTCTGAGCAGTTTGCAATAATGAAGCCTTTGACAGCAACCATGGAAATATCTGCTAAGGCTGACAAAAATAATATTGTTGAAAAGGAGATAAAACAGAGTAACCTCAAGGATTCAAAGTCCGGAGGTACGAAGCAGGAATGGGAAAAATTCGGTGATGGACGCGACACAGTCCAAAAAGTAAACTCGTCAGTAATTAAGGCACGAGAGACATGGAAGACATTTGAAAAGACGCCGCTGCTTAAAGACCTTACCAAGCTCATCAAGCTTACTACGCAGAAAGCAGCATATAAATATGTCAATGATATGGTAATTAATGCTAAAATTGTTACAGGACTTGCGGATAACGCGAGTCAGAAGGACAAGGATGAAGCTGAGCGCAAGGCTCTTGTAAAGGCAGTAGATGAATACACATCGAGGATCTTTAAGGATCTTCTTGAGTCTACCATCGGTGAGGAAAATGCCAATGAACTGCTTGCACTTGAGGAGAGCTACTATGCTATCAAAAAGCCTGTGACCGATACGCTCAAGATAGTGGTAGACAGCATAAATTATGCCAAAAAGTGTGTTTCCTATGTTCAGAATGTGACAAGCGGAATTCAGAATCTTCGCACCCTGAGCAGCGTAAATAAGTCTGCAAAACAAAGACGTGCGGAAGATGATGAAAAGCTTAAAAAAGCCGGTGAGAAGAGGCTGTCGGATGAGCAGGCCGAGATGGTATCGAAGATTGTTGACAAGCACAGAGGAATGGCTGATCTTGGAAATGACATCACGGCTGTGGTACAGGAGTTTAACATAGCCGGAGAGACTGTGAACATGGCCATCAGAACAGCTACCATTGCAGGCGGCAAATTAAATCTTGGTCAGGAAGCTATTGCCAAGGTGGTAAAAGAGGGACTTCAGTTTGCGCTGTTTGCCCTCAGGATCGCAGCTGACAGAAATGCTCTTGCTGATTATTTCCTGCATACAGAGGCCGGAAGGCAGATGATAGAAAAAACAAGGTCAGGATTTACAAAGCTTGGCGATGATTCACTTACCAAGTCGCTCGACGAAGCCATTGAGACGCAGAAGAAAATGGGAGTCAGCTCGCTTGTGGACATCATATCTGATGCCAAAGGTTATGAACATACCTCAGAACTTGTAGAGAACACTGCCATGAGCATGGCACAGTCCATAGTATTTAGCGCAAGCAACTACAATCCGATGGCTGAGACAAGACTTATGGCCATTACAGTGATGAGTATTATGGGACTCGACAAAGAGATTGGATCAACTTCGCCTGACACAGTTGAAAAGCTGTTCAAGAAATTTAATGTATCAAGATAAACAGTGAATTAACGGAAAGAGTAGTGAGATGACAATCACTCAGTTGACAGAAGACAATATTTTTGAATATGCCGAAGCCATACCTGCACAGCTGCGCGGTGAACTTGAACGCGAGTACTGCAGGGGGCTGGCGTGCGAAGGCGACAAGGAAGAGCCTGCGGCGATGATCCTGTGGGAGCTTAAGAGCCTTGAGGACGAGAATGTCCCCACGAAGGCGGAGATACTCTTTTTCAGGGTTTCTGATAAGGCAGGCGGGGTAGAACTGCTGCGGGCTTTTGACAACAATATCAATGATGACGGGGTCTCTCTGATCTCTTTTGAACTTAAGGATCTGAGTGATGTTGAAAAAACCATGCTGGCCAAGAACGGCTTTACGATCAAGGAGGGAGAGAGCAGGGACATTGAAGTCACGGTAAAAGACTTCCTTGATCTCAAGCTCGGTGAAAAAAAGATACCCTCGTACATACAGAGCCTTTCAGAGATTACGTCAAGACAGTATAAGGCGGCAATTATGGCAAGTGTTTTCCATGGAAGATACGGTCTTCTTGACGACCTTCCGTTTTTGCCTGTGACCCGGTTTGACCCTGATACATCAAGCTGCGTCATTACTGATGGCAAGGTCAACGGCCTTCTGCTTGTTCACAAGATGATGTCAGGATCTTATATTGTCGAACTCCTTTTTGCAATGCAGCCGGATGCCAATATCAACCTGCTGCAGATGATACGCTATTCGATCCGCGCGGCCGGAGAATTTATGGACAAGGAAGATACGGTCATCCTGAGAAGACACAACAAGGAGTCACTCCTTCTTGTAAAAAAACTTTTCCCTGACAGGAATGGTGATCTCGTGGTAAAGGGGGAAAAACTGAATGGTTAGTATGAGCAGAATATCGCTTATCGCTTCGACGCTCATTTTGCTTGGCATTATATTGTTTGACAAAAACATAAGAGAGCACAAAAGGCATGAGGATTAAATGATGCTCTGCGAGTGCGTGCTTGTGTTTGCGCTCTGGTTTATTGAGTCGGCAGTGTATATGTTTACCATCCTTCAGTGGCTGGTGTTTATAGATTACAGCCTCTACAGGAGCATGGATCATGTAAGGCGCAGATACAGATATGCGGCGATACCCATATTTATTGTGGCCGGCCTGGATCTTATCGGAGACATCCTTTTATACATACCGGAAGATGTAACCGCGATCATATTTAATTATGCAATGCTGGCTGAAGCAGCGAAATCTTTTGCAGAAAGGCTTTTGAGTACTGATATTGACAGAGCACATCAATGATCATTTACGAGTGACAAAATTACGTAAGAAAGGAGATGCGATATATGGATAATAAAATACTCGGGCAGGCATTTCAGTATCTCCTTGACTCTCTTTTGTATCAGCAGACCGGCAACGAATTATTTGATGAGATCGTCTACTGGACTTCTTTTGGCTGCGAGATACTGGCAGCGATAGGAGTACTGATACTGATTCTTAGAAACGAGCCTGTAAGAAAGCGCCTTAGGACTCAGGACCGCCTGATCTTCTGGGAATGCATGATGGTCTTTGCACTGAACCTGCTTCAGCTATCACTGGTTCCGCTTGCTTATGCAGAAGGCAAATGGGCTGATGTAGCCTTCTTTATTGCATGGGCAGTAAATGAGGTGCTGTATCTACTGATTGTCCTGCAGTGGTTGGTATGCGTCGATTACTGTCTGTATTTCAGCTCGGACCATGTAAAGCGTCACTACCGGAAGGCAGTGATTCCTATTGTGGTAATCGCGGTTATGGATATTCTGCAATCTTTAGTCTACTATGCCGGTATCTATAAACTGTTCGATAACATTAAATTGCTTGATGCAGGGCAGACAGCTCTTCACCTTAGCAAGCTCTTTATCGAGGCGGGATATATCGCAACTGCGATCTACATCGTCAAGAGATACTCTGGGCAGAGAAGGGAACCGCATTTTTTGCGGCTAGAGGCATTCATAATCCCGTTTGTTTTTGGAGCTCTGTTCAGATTCTACGATGCCTCTTTTGCAGGATATGGCATTATACTAACCTATATCGCGATAAAGCGCCGTGACAACTACATAGACTTTAAGAGCGGATTGTACAACACCAGATATCTGGATTATTTATGCGATCACTGGGATAAAAAGGGCTTTAGTGATGGCAGTGCGCTACTGATCTCCTCGGAGGGTCATGGCCATGCGCTTGCCGGGATACTTACAGATATCAAGGTCCCTGACACTTTTATCATCAATATGGGAGACGGGAAGTTTCTCATGATAGCAGGGTTCCTGCGGAAATCAGCATTTATGATGGCCGAGCAGATGGTGATCGATGGCGCAGCCGAAGCGGACACGCCATTTGAGCCAAGGACGAAGCAGATGCGCCGAAACAAAGGCGAGTCAATGAAAGAATTTGGGGCAAGGATCAAAGAGAATTGCCGGAATATGTAATAGAAGGGAAACACTGATAATGTCAGCGTTTCCCTTTATTTTATCTGCCTGCGGCAGCCCGGATGAAGGTAAGAAGCTCCTCCGGGACAAAGAGCCTTCCAAAGCCGGTTCCCAGATCTATCTTTGGCTTATTCGCACCGTGGAAGTCCGAGCCTCCGCTTATGAGAAGGTCGTACTTGCCGGCGAGCTCTTTTATATGCCTCTCATCCCTTGGCTCGTAGGTCGAGTAGATGGCCTCAATTCCGATAAGCCCGGCTTCCTTAAGACGCTTTACAAGCTTTTCAAGCTTCTCATCGCCGAGGCGGCAGAGTATGGGATGTGCAAAGATGGGGATACCACCGTTGTCCAAAATGCTTCTGATGGCTTCCTCCGGGGATATCTTTTCCCTCGGTACATAGTAAGGGCAGTGGTCGCCTATGTACCTGTCAAAGACTTCTGCCCTTGACTTTGCAAACCCACGGTCAACCATGAATTTGGCGTAGTGAGCCCTTGTGATGACCGCATCGGGAAAAGAGTTTATAAGCTCCTCATAGGTGATCGGGATATTCGCCTGCTCACGCAGCTTCCTGCACATCTCTATGTTTCTGGCAGTTCTTGAATCAATAAATGCCTGAAGCTTATCAGTGAAGTTTTTGTCGTGGTGGTCGATGTAGAGACCTACGATATGAAGATCTTTTCCCTCATTAACAGTTGAAAACTCGATGCCCGTAACGACCTCCATGTCCGGGTATTTTTCTTTGGCATAGGAAAGTGCTTCATCAAGTCCCTCAACCGTGTCATGGTCGGTCAGCGCGATCGCCGCAAGCCCTTTTTCGTGGGCATAGTCCATCAGCTGCCTTACAGTATAGGTCCCATCGGAACAGTTTGAATGGGTGTGTAAATCTATCGCTCTCATGTATAGAAGTATAGCACGTTATGAGTCAGAGGGTGAGTCAATGGGGACGTTACAGTTTGACTCAAAAGGAGGTGATCATGTGAATGGCGGATGGGAAGTAAACGTAAGCGACAATACAACACATTACAGAAAGAAGATCTATGATGCCTATCTTTCATTTGACGATGCGTATGATTCAATTTATTGCGAAGAAGACAGGGATGATATTAAGGCATATGTTGATGAGCATATTGCTGTAGCAAAATAATCACTCTGTTTTCTTATGATTGAATAATTGATATGCACTTAGAGCAGTAGATCAAAAATGGTCTGCTGCTTTTTTATTTAATTGCGCCTTGGCGGCGCAACCTTGAATTAAAGGCCCGGGCAAGACCGGGCCATGCAAAGCGGAGGTATGCTGAATAATCTTGTCCAGGAGCTCGACACTTGGGACGGCACTTTCCCATAGCCTTTTCATAT
>CAMNEA010000037.1 GCA_946536145.1 uncultured Butyrivibrio sp. | reverse complement strand
GGCTCGAAGTCTGACTTCGTAAATACCTTGCCGACCTTTACAAACTCGTACTTTATCGCATTGAGGTAGTGCTTCATGTGAACCTGTCCCTTTGCCTCTTCATCTGCAGCAGCAAGGAAGGCGGCATTCAGGATGCAGTTCTTGATATTACCACCCGCAAACTCGAACTTCTCTGCGAGGAATCTGATATCCACGTCGTCTGCCAGAGGAGTGCCCTTGGGTATAGTTGTCCTCCAGAGCATCTCTCTTGTGTCCACATTCGGGAACTGGAACTCGACGATATATTTCATACGTCTGAAGAAAGCCGGGTCGATGTTGTGCTTGTAGTTGGTCGCCAGCACGCAGACGCCGTCGTATGCTTCCATTTCCTGAAGAAGCAGGGCCGTCTTGTTGTTGGCAGATGCCTGGTTGGAGCCACCGTCGTCGGCACGCTTGGCAAAAATGGTATCACACTCGTCGAAGAACAGTACGACGTTACACTTCTTGGCTTCCCTGAAGATCATTGACAGGGATTTCTCTGTCTCACCGACGTACTTGTCAACAACCTTGGAAATATCTACCCTGTAGAGCTCGAGGTTCAGCTCATGAGCAATAACCTGAGCCATCATGGATTTACCGGTACCGGGAGCACCGAACAAAAGAACCGTAAGACCGCGCCCGTACGGATACTTTCTGGTGTAATCCCAGCCTTCGTATACCTGTTTCCTGTAGGTCATCTGCTCTATCGCATGTGTTATGGTCTCTCTCTGGCTCTCGTTCATAACGATATCTTCGAATCCGAACTTGGCTTCTACTCTCGTAGCCTTCTGTGAAAGCTCTGAACTCATCTGTGCATAGCACCCCTTAAAAAGACTTCCCCTGGAGATCTTTTCCTCGTTTTCCATGTTGGAGAGCGACTTGGCCTTTACAAGGGCATCATGGATCTTGCCGGCAGTAAAGAGGAACTTGGTTGACATCTCGAGAAGATCAACATCCTCGGCAAGATTGTATCCCTGCGCGAAATACTGCCAGCAGGTCTGGCGCTCACCGGTATTGGGAGTTGGAAGCTCAAGATCAGTAAATTCACTCTTGGTGACTTCTCTAAAGTCAATGTAGAGCTTACTCATTGCAAATACCAGGATGTCTTTCTCAGTTAGCTTGGAGAAGGCAAGATCCATGTAGCCAAAGAACTTCTCTTTTTCTTCATCCCTGTAAGTCAGCTCTGTCAGACAGCAGCATGCCTTGGCAAGGATACACTCTCTTGTAACAGACCAAAGAGCTCTGTCAACAAACTGGTAGTCGTAGTTGAAGAGCTTCTTGCAGTTGATACCGATGGACTTAAGACCGTTCTCCTTACAGAACTGCTTAACAAAGAACTTTCTTCCGCTTCCGTCATCGCCGTAGTAGTAGAAGATCCTGACGCCGTCGCCATAGGATATCTTCATGGCGTCAAGTCTGCTCTGGTTAGCCATGACGGGATCAAGCTCTTTGTCATCTGTGATCATGTAGATGAATCTCGCATAGTTCTCATCCAGCATCAGAGGATTTCTACCGAACAGGAAGTCAATTATTCTTTTATCGGGTGAAACTACAGTGGAGAAGGGCATACTGCCCTGTACCTGCAGCGGAAGTACGGGAAGGAGCTGCTCAAGGCAGGCACTCATGTCGCCGTATGCTGCGGTGATTGAGAATGCGGAACCAAAGAATACCTTGGCCGCAGACTCTATTGTAGGCGCAGAAAGTGCGCCGTTCTCGTTGATAATATGGAATACGCCGGCGTAATCTGTCTGTGTCGAGGACAGAATTCCACAGGCAAAACAGAACTGCGTAAACGGCTCGAACCTAAGTCTCTTGCACAGCTCATAAAAAGGAAGCTCAATGCCTTTTGCAAGGGTGAGCTCTGCTCTCTCATCAATCATACGAAGTCGCTGGATAACAGGAATCTTGGAATCTTCTTCGATTCTGTCCCATATCCTGTTCTCGCTCTCTGCACCGCCTCCGAAGGAGTCATCTTCGTCTTCGGAGCTGTCAGCCGCAAAGCTTCCAAGCAGAGCCATCAGGTCATCATCCAGCTCTTCCTCGTCATCATCGTCATCATCACTTTCCTTGCTGACACCGGCGAGATCTGCAGCAAATCCGGCAAGGAAATCATCCTCATCGTCGTCATCTGAAGACTTTGAAGAATCCGACTCATCCTCGGATTTATCCGTCTTTTCCCCACCAAAACGCTCTGAATAGGAAGCCGTGAGTCTGTTCTTACAGGCATCACCTGCAAGTTCAATGTCAGGATACAGCACGTTCTTGTAGCCTCCCTCACCATTGGCGAAGGTGACCTTCATCTTGGAAATATACGCATCCAGACAGCCGTTCACACAGTCAAATATATACTGCATGTACTCGTTGTAGTCTCTGAAAGGCTTCTGGTTAGTATCTTTTTCAAAACTGCCCATATTATACCCCTATGACGTTCTAAATGTAGTATGCTTGTCGAAAACGCTCTTGGCAGAATTAAGCCCTGTCTGCTTTTTTATGTCAAAAACCCCATTTGCTCCCTCGTTAATAAACTCCATGGGTTTTCTGACATCGTACATATATGTTTCCTCCTCTTCGTCGTCCAGTGGAGGTCTTGAAACATTACTGTTTTTATCCTTGTTTAACCTGTCATCAGCCATTATCAGCCCTCACTCTCAGATGACTGTGCCTCGCCGTCGGTACTCTCAACCCTGTCTCTGATATCCTCAGGAAAATCCTCTCTTGAAACTTCCCTGATATCCAGATACTCCGTCGAGCAGTATCCTTCCATTCCGTTTTCTGTATGTACCTTGGTCCAGCTGCTGTCCATCTTAAGGACATAGCCCTTGCTTCCCCTTGCCATATAAACAAGAATCCTGCTGTCCATATTTGGATCCTGCCTGAGTCTGAGCGAGTGTACCGAAGTATTGATGGTATAGGTATAATATCTGACACCGGTGTCTTCCTGCGATGCTTCCTCAGATTGAGGTTCTTCTACAGGCTCTGTTTCTTCTGCCTCCGGTTCTGTCTCTTCTATTACAGGCTCAATCTCAACCACATCAGATTCTGTCTCTTCAACTACAGGCTCAGAATCAATAATTTCAGCAGCGCTCTCAGGCTCTGTTTGTTCGGGTGCAGGTTCAGGTTCGGGCTCAGGTTCCGGCTCAGGCGCTTCTTCCGGCTCCTGCGTATTCTCCTCTCCGATAACAGTCTGTGTCAGCACAGCCGTCTGCGCCCCAAGAGAGTCCCTGGTCCTGTTAAAAACGGAGCCGTGTCCGTTCAGCACCACCAGCGATCCGACAGCTACCACGATGAAGAAGATAAATAAAAAAGTAAATATCCGTAGATTTCGTCTCATAGTTCTCCTTCTGAAAGCTTTAACAGCTTACATGAAATATTGAATAAGAGATTCACGTAGTCGGCAGCTGGATATAGATTCCCATGCCGTTGCCCTGTGGACTCCTTGCATAGATCGTTCCGCCGTAGTGCTCTACAATTGCCTTCGCCTGTGTAAGTCCCAGTCCGTTTCCGCTTATCCTGTTGGAACCCTGGTAATTGAGTTCAAAGATATGCTTGGTCTCATTCTCAGGTAGTCCCTTGCCGGTGTCCTTGAGCACTATAAATATGTCATCCTCAATAGCAGATATGGTGATAACCAGTGTTCCTGCTCTCTGCATGTATTTGATAGAATTGTCGATTATGTTCCTGAACATGATAAGGAGCCTCTTTGCCGAGGCATGAACCATGAGTCTCTCGGAGGCGCTTGAAATTGTCACCCTCAGCCCCGCCTTTATAGCGTCTGCCTCAAGCTCGCTGATCGCACGTCTTGCGACATCTATGATATCGACATTGGATGCATCATTGTCATCGGGAGGAAGAAGGCTTTCATATTCGCGCTTTAAGGATTCCGCTGCTGCTTCAGATGCTGCCTGCAGATCCTTCTTCGCATCATCCTTTTCCCTGCTGACCTCTGAGAGCCTGTCCCTTAGCTCTTCTATGCTGTTCATTCTCTTTTCGAGTTCTTCGTCCTTCTCTCTGATAAGAATCTCGTAATCACCCTTAAGCTGTTCTTTCTCAGCATTTAATATTCCTATCTCCTGCTGAAGATGCTCTGCTCCCGTGTAGTCGTTGTGTGACTTGTAGCACAGATAAGCAAAATATGTGATGCTCAGGGTAAAGAGCAGGAACATGATGATGATAAGAGTAAGGCTAAAATAAAAGAATCCGATAATGGTTAAAGCATAGAATACACATGCCGCAGCAAGCGACAATTTCTGATTTTTGGACATTTATCAGCTCTCCTTATTATTTTTGTTTAGTTCATCAAGATCTATTATACGTCTGCCCTTGGCCTGCGCCGCAAGGCGATCATGGGTTGCCATAATGATGGTCACACCCTGATCATGAATGATCTCTAAAAGCCTTATTATCTCAGCGGAAGAAACCGGATCAAGATTGCCGGTGGGCTCATCCACAAGCAGTATCTTGGGGTTATTGATGACTGCCCTTGCAAGGCATACCTTCTGCTGCTCCCCGCCGGACATCTCTTTCGGAAATCTCTTGTGAAATCTGTCTATCCCGAGCATTGTCAGGACATTGGTGATCTTGGCCTCTGCATCCCTGCTGGTTCCGCCGGTAGCCAGTATCGCAGCCACAAGATTGTCGTAGACAGTTAGGTCAGGTATGAGTCTGAAGTCCTGAAAGACCACACCTATTCCCCTTCTGTAGTAGGGTATCTGATTCCTTGATATCTCGGAAAGGTGTTTGCCGTCAACAATGATCTCTCCACTCTGCGGTTCTATCTCCTTAAGGAGCATCCTTAGCATCGTCGTCTTGCCGGATCCGCTCTTCCCCATGAGAACCACAAACTCCCCATCCTCAATTACCTCGGAAAAGTCTCTGTATACCAGGACTCTCCCGTCTTCAGTTACATACTCCCTGGTTACATGAGAAAATCTTATCATTGTATGTTAAGCACTTTCTGTAATCCGGTCACTCTCAGCACATCGGTCACAGCGTCATTGGCATTGATAATAGTGAGCCTTCCTCCCTTTGATCCCGCAGTCTTCT
Organism: uncultured Butyrivibrio sp.; assembly: GCA_946536145.1. GTDB lineage: Bacteria > Bacillota > Clostridia > Lachnospirales > Lachnospiraceae > Butyrivibrio. Next base: position 21,562 of record CAMNEA010000037.1, on the reverse strand, counting down.
GTCCGATCAACAGTGCCCTGAGTCCGGCACTGGATATATATGTGGTGTCTCCAAAGTTGATGATCACGTTGGGGCACTTCTGAAATGCCTTCAGAACCTCCTGCTGGAACTCATTGGATGATACCGCGTCAACTTTTCCATGCACATTAAGTTGTAATTTGTCATCACTTCTTGTTTCGTCGATGGTCATACTCATTTCTCCCAAATGCTAATAAATATCAAAGTAAAGTAATAGCACCATCATAGATAGCTTCCTGATCAAGCACAACGTGTTTCTCCGCAGGGATCGCAGCGTTCATATCCAGATAACTGTTTCCGTCCATAACTGCTTCTTTCTCCATCTGGAGCATCCTGACCCGGGTTCTTAGCGGCTTGAACTGATCCAGCAAAAACATGAGCTGGTGGCGAAGCTGTTCGGTAAGCCTTCTGTTCACGAGGATGGTTATATCGTATACGCCGCCGTCGTTCATCCTGTTCTCATACATGACAACATCATCTCCGAGCATGATCTCGAGAATCCTCTCGATGGCCCACTTGGTGCCCTTCATGCGGTTAAGTCTGTATGCATCCTTGACGATTGTACGAAGGATGTCTTCGGAATAGGCTCCGCCCTTTAAATTAATGCCAAACCATGAGGCATACATCTCCAAGAGATCAGCCGAACACTTGTCCAGGTCAAGCATCTCATAAAGCTTCTCATTCTGCTCGCTTATATCGTTGTATATGCTGGAAAAGATAGACAGATATCTGTGGAAAAAACTGTTACGCTCCCTGTAGATCTCAGGGAAAGCCCCCATAAAGCTGTCTCCTCTGGCACCAATCCTGATATTTCCTATTGATGCCTCACCGTTTCCAAGCATCTCAACCGCCACATAAAGATACCTTCCGGACAATTCATACAAAAGAAAATCATCGGTATTGACAAATCTCTTTGCTCCGAGTTCAGTAAGAAAAGATATCTTTTTGTAGGTTTCTATGTCCTTGCTGCACAGATAATCACTAATATCAACAATCTCCCCATTATTATCTGTTACAGTAAGTAAATTTGATGCTACTACATAAATATAACACACAATTTCTTCAGACAAAAGGAGATTACAAGTCAGTCGCCCCCAAATCGAGTCATCAGCGACCCCGTCGATAGCCCTCAGGAACAGGCAATGGTCTCTTTCTGATTTATCGAGCCTTAGTACCTGTGCGTTTTCAACCTTAAATCCCTGTACAAGCCCCTGTTTTATTCTATTATTCTTTATTGAATACCAGATATCGTATGCCATCTACCATTCCCCTGCGTCAAACATCTGCCGTAACAAGTTCAAGCTGTATCTCCCCCGGGTAACACAGCGCGTCAAACCTTGGGAATATGTCATATTCCTTGAGCTGAGCCAGCTTGTTATTTTCTGAGTGGAGAGAGAGGTCATATACATATTCCACACACGGCAGATCCTCTATTGCATGGAATACATCTTCGAACATTAACCTGTCTCCAAAATTCCTGTCAGTATCAATGTAGTCGATCTGTGCCTTTATCTTGTCCTCTATCTGCTTTCTGGCATCTGCATAGTGGCGCTTGATATAGACCGTACATTTTACTCCTATAGCCACAAAACTGGGCTTTACTATACTGAAGGACGTTGTAATGAGCCTTCTGTCAGAGAGTCTCTCATTTATCTTTTCTGTATAAATATCAGAGAGTTTCGGGAACCTCTCGTCCGAATCCGGGAGTATTGCTATCTTAACAGTGTTGTCATTTCCCGTTATAACCGCCTTAGCCTTTCTTATGCACAGCCCAGGTGTTGTCCTGACTATGTATTCGTAGTCACTTGCGGTCACAGCCCTGTAGGGAGTTCTCATATCTTTAAGGAATCTCTCTTTTACCTGATTCAGGTTCTCCCTGAATCCTCCGCCGGTTCCTGCCCCGGGATTGAAGAATCCGTCCGGAATGCTCTCGTCATCTATCTCCATGCGGTTTCCCGCATTGATATTGCCCCTGTCGCCGCTCATAAGGGATACGCTTCCCATAAAGAGATCGGCATCTATGAAATCGCCGGGATCCTCGATTATTATCCTCCCCTCTCCCTCAAGGAGATGGTAGTACAAAGATCCCTCGTTTTTCTTCTCAGGTCTTACAAAATCGTAGTAATATCCCTCCTCATCCTTCCTTCTTGCAATGAGGAAAAATGTCTCGTGAACCACCTTCTGCGTCGGGAGCATGATCTCCTGGTCATCGTACCCTATAACCTTGCCGACGCTGTAGCGGCGCATGATCTCTTCCGTGTATACCACAACCCTTACGCACTCCTTGCACTTCATGGGCGCGTATCCAAAGTCCTCCCCGGAGAACTCAAAGGTCATGCTGCCATCCTGTCCCTTGGAATAGGTGCAGTATCTTCCGTGCTGCTCGCGCCCGATTGTGAGCTCATAGCGCCTGTAGGAAGCCCCCTTCTTCTCCTTGCCGAAAACAAGATAGTACACTTCCTGCTCCACGGGAAAATTAACCGTTATCCTGTCATTTCTGCCAAAGGTCTGCGAATAGGATCTGGTATCCTTCTGCCATACCTCGAACAAAAACCCGTAGAAATTGGTCATCTTCGGGACAATGTCATAATCAGCTCTCTTAAGTGTAGCCCTTATACAGTAGCCCTTTATCGGCATTTCGTCATATTCCGCCATGTTCTGCGGAAGGGACATCCTTATCTCACCGCTGTTGACAAAGGCAGAGGTAAAGTCTCTTACATTAACCTTTTCAAAGCCTGCTCCTGTAAAGCACTCCCACTCTACATCGGCAAAGATATGCTCGGTTCTGTCCTCAGTCCTGTTTCTCCTTGGATTGTCGACAACCTTTATATAAAAGATTGCCTCCTTGATCCTGCCCGGATCCCTGTCGATTATAAAGTACAGGCTGTTTCCTTCCTTGGGGTTCTCGCCAAATATCTTGGCGGGTACACTTATCTCCCTGTCGAGGCAGTAGCTTAAGTCCCGCAGCTCCCCGTCATCATCCGCGAATATGGCGACAGTTCTGCACTGCCCGACAAGCACCTCTTTATTGGTCTCAAAGCAAAGGTCTCCTAAGTGAAATCTCTCACCGTTCCTAAGAAGAGTAGGGCTTTCAAGGTGATCTGAAGACAGGAGCACTTTTGCGCACTTTCCCCTTGCGGGAACAAAGCCTGCCATCTTGAGAAGTGCCATTCTTGCCCTGTAGCTGAGTGTGACGATCTCAGACCCCTGGAGTGCCTCAAATGCCGTCAGGGTCTCAAGTATGGTTATACCCGGATCAGAGGCGTTGTAATTAGTCCACTCCGATGATCTGATGGGGATCTCCCTCATCACATCTTCCATTCTCTCGTCATAGGTTCTTGCCTGTAATTCATCAACACTTAGCATATTCGCTGATTCCTGTCCTTATTACTTATTGGTTATCACAACTTTGTGCTCACCGTTCTTGACCACCATAAACGGAGTTATCTCAATATCCTTGGTGTCAAGCTCATGCTCGCCTGTTGCATCTATATACTTGCCTATCATGGTTATTCTCTGGATCACTGCTTTGCTCCTAAGGACTCCGAGTCTCATAAGGATCTGCGTCTCCTTGGGAAGGGTTCCGATGTCCCATCCCTCTCCCTTTTCAAGTCCGACAGGATCGAGATAGTCTCTGAGAACTGTCTTGACCTCATTCTGTACCTCAAAGGCGTCGTCCATATCCATTACCATGGCCCATACGCTGACAGAGACGCTTACAAAGATCGGCTCCACTATGTGAAGGGAATCCGGCGACACCGTAACCGCGCAGCACCCAAGTATGTCCTTCTGCAGCGCCGCTGCGATCCTGTGAAAAGAGAACGCTCCGTCGGCATAGTCCTTCATGAGAAGAACTATCGAGATGTCATCGTTGTTGATTCCTCCGTCAATGGTCTGTCCGACTACAACCTTGCATCTGTCTATGCTGTCAGAAAACTCCATGACATGCCTCATATAATCCGTCTCGGATACCAGTCTCCATCTCGAGTGCATGATGCCTGCGCACCTGGACATCGCATGGTCAAGACTCTCGAGGCTGCTGCCACCATGCGCCTTGATGGGGTTGTAAACACTGTCGATATATGGTGCGTTGGTGGTAAGACTTGCGATCTCACCCTCATCGAGATTGCCAAGTTCGCCGTCAGTGGATCTGACACTTGCCTTAAAAGCTATATCGTCAGTCACTCTTGGCATGTCGCATTTGCTGCCGTCTGAGAAGTGGATCCTGCCGGTCATCCTGTCGATTCGGTAGCATCTCCTGTGAGGTGTGTTCTCAAAGCTGTCAACCTCATCCCAGAGAACATAGAATGCGGATATCCTTCCGAGGAAGTCATACTCTGCCCTCACTCTCTCAGGATGCATCTGCAAAAGAGATTCCATCTCCTCTTTTCTGGTAAATCCCTTCTCATTGACCCACACCGAGGCGTCGAGGATATTGTCAAAGCCCAGTGAAATACTGTTGTTGGGCATTACATCATCTATATAGTAGTCAACTTCATCCGAGGTCTGAACATTGGTCACCGTTACCGCATTAAGACAGAGCCTTACGATGTGCGGAAGAAAGGCATCGTTAAAATCTGAGCTCTGAACCTTGCTCCTTGTCAGCCTGAGCCAGTAGAGGCGCCTACCCTCGAGTGAAACCTGCGCCATGTCTGCCGGCGGCATAAACATGAGCGTTCCGGATCTTGTGAAATCCTCGGTGAGGTCTGTGACCCTCATCTCGGTAAAGCCGTTTATCCCGGAGTACTCAAGCCTGCATTTTACTCCGTTCTGGCTGTTTACATCCGACAGCTGGAAATAAATGCTCACAGGGCCGTCCGTCAGCTTTTTATCAAGTCCTATGTACAGAGCATCCTCGTGGTAGTCTATGCCTGAGAGGATCGTGAATGACTTGTCGTCGAACAGGTGCGATGTGATGTCCTCTTTTTTCGTTCCCGCTATCTTCTCTATCCTTGCCGGCTGAGTGAACCTTCCCTCGTAGGAGTAGGATATCTTCATGTTCTCTATTACCGGGTAGGTGTGGAGCGCAGGTCTCATGTAGCAGTTGTCAGACTTGATTATCCTCATTCGAAGGCTCTTGCCGCTGTAGGGTCCGCTCTCCGACTCCATCCAGTCCGCCGGACAGATAAAGCTCAGCTTGTAATTACCGGCCTCACAGTTTTCAAACATTCCGGCATATTCGCTGTCGCAGCGTAGCTTCTTCCAGCCGATCCCGTTGAAATACTCAATGATCACCTCGTTGACCTTGGAGGATACCGGTATGTCAAAGGGAGTCTTCTTGGGCTTTCTCTTAATGATCTGAAGCTCGGCCTCTTCCTCCTCTGCGCTGATCTTTATAATATTCTCGTTGTAGCTGACCTTGAAGTCGATGGTTATCCTTGCCCCTGCTTTGGAAAAACACGGGTCATGGCCGATGTAGCATTCGTTGTAAACGGCAAGGGTATCCGTAAAGGGCGCAAATTTCTTTGGCTCAAACTCTACGCTTCCGTCTCCCACATATAACGGGCTCTTGGAATCTCCCCCCGCCGATACCGATACATTCTCGATATCGAGGGAATCCGTCATCACCTCATTTGATGAAAGGGCGACAACAGAGTAGTCCTTTTCATCTATAGTCACCTTTCTGCACTCACCCTTTTTGAGGAGTACAAAGGTCTTCTTATCGTCAGAAAGACGTACACTGTCAAACTTCTTAAACCCGTCCTTGCAAAAATACATGAAGGTGAATCTGCCGTCTTCGATCGCCCTGCAAAGGTCATCAGCTCCTTCAAATCTGATATAAATAGGTTCATCTATTCCGTCAAAGAGCCTTGACTCGTACATGGTGAAGATACTTCTTCCGATAGTCTTCCTCTCTCCAAAGAGCGTAAAGGGCGGGACCTTGTTCTTCTCATCAAAAGTATTTTCTCCGTCCGTCTCACTTTCCGCCGGTGCCGTATCCGGCTCCTCGTCGGTTGTGACAAGTCTCGCTGTCCCGCTGATGATATCCGGAACCTCAAAATCCCCAAATATCGGGGTGAGAGTGCCGTTTTCGGCGTCTGTCATAAAGGCGCTTTTTATCTGTGCATCGGTGACATACAGGTTTCTGTCTGTCTCATATATTACAAATCCCGAATCTGTCTTGTCAGACTCGGCAGTAAGTCTTGTTCCCTTTGGCACCGGGGTTCCGAGTATCGTACCGCCGTCCATATTAAAGACCACCATACTGGCTGCGGGCTGCGCCGGGCGAAGAGTCGAGTCGAGCATGTTTACGAACTCGAGATGATACCTCTCCGGCATCTGACTCATGAGCCTGTTGTTCTCCTCTGTCTCCCTGGCAAATATCTGTGCTATTACAGCGCCTGCATCCGGATTCTCCCTGTCGAAGTTCCACTCTGGCGTGTAGGATCTGCGGAGTTTTTCTATTTTGTTCTCGATATCCTCAGCTGTCTGAGGTTTAAAAGCATTGGTCATCTTGTCCCTGCTCCTGTTTAATACTCAGTCTCGATTATCTCCGGCTCATAGTACTCCTCCTCTTCGCCGGGCTCCGGCTCTGCATTGAGGTAGAACGGGAATACCAGATTTCCGCTCTCATTGGTCTCTGCCAGTGTGTAATCAATATTTATCAAAAGATATCCCTGCTGCGCCTGCATCTCGGTTGTTATATTTACATTAGAGACCCTCGGCTCCTGCCTGAGAATACTGTCTGTGAGGTCTCGCCTCATCAGCGTCAGCTCTGTAAGACTCACATCCATGAATACATAGGAGGCTGTCTCCGTACCAAAATCCGGCCTCGTGATCCTCTCCGTGACCTGCGTCATGAGTATTATGTATATGGATTCCTTAACGCTCTGTGCCCCGCGGCTCATCTTAAACCTGCCGGTTGCGGGATCTATCTGGGGCGGGAATGCGACTCCCGTTCCTAAAAAAGACTGTTCCATCCCTGAATATCCTTTCTTCTTATTAACCAAGCTTTATTGGCGTGCCCTCTACCGAAACGGGACCGCTGCTTGAGAGCTTGAGCATTGAATTGCCCTGTGCTGATACGTTGCCTCCCTCAATGCTTATGCGGTTGTTGCTCTTTATCTCAGTAGTATTGCTGGTCTCTATCTTGAGCTTGGTCGCCTCGACGCTGACAGTTCCGTTGGATCCGTTCATAAAGACCTTGATGTTGTCTCCGACCTTGATCGTGAGCTTCTGCGCCGCGATGATCTCCATCTGGCCGTTCTCGGTCTTCATCTCAATCTTGTTATTGCCGTCCTTGTCAGAAATCAGTATCTTTTTCTTTTCATTGTCCAGCTCAAACTTGTGGGCTTCGGTGGAGGTCGTAATGGTTATCTTGTCATTTGCGCCGTCGCCCTCGTTGTTGTCGATTATATCTATGGTATTGCCGTTTCTTGTCTTTATCCTCTTGATGTTGTTGTGCTCATCAAAGGCTTTTTTCATGAAGGAGGAATTGGTCTTTGGAACCGAACCGATGATGAATCCCCTGTCTATGAGCCCCTGCTCAAAGACAAGCAGCACCTGATCGCCGATCTCCGGAATAAAATACTCTCCCCACTTGTCTCCCCCGTAGTTGATCGCCATTCTGGCCCACACCAGCTTATTTTCCTCATAGTCCCTGGTGTTTATGTTGACCTGAACAAAACCCTGCTTCTCCTGATCATAGTTTTTTACCACCGTTCCCACGATCACTCCGGTGATGCGGTTGTCCCCCATCTCGGTCTTGGTGAGCTGATATCTTGTAACATCATCCACTAAATCAAAAAATGGCATTTTCTCATCCCTCCCCTGCTATCAAAGGGTCGATGCCTTTCCAATGATAGTGGTTGTATATTCATAGCCGCTGAATTCATGTATCACATCTGTTATATAAAACTTGTTGGAGGCACCGTCCCCAAAGTTTTTGAGGACAATAAATCTTCCCGGCACAAGTTCCGGTATGCCTCTGAGAGTCATATTCAGTGTCCCCAGCCTGTAAGATGTCTCCTCAAGGATGTACTCCGCTCTGTTCTGCGCATCGCTCTGCGACTCTATCGCCGAATCGATATACACAAAGGTCTGATCCTTAATTAGGGGTTTTGCCTTTGATCCTAAAGAGAACTTGTTGGAGTTTTTCTTCTTGACCTCGATCTTGCTCGCCTTGCCTATATCGAGGGTTCTCACCCTTACTTCGCCAACAACCCCGGTGATGTCATAGCCTATGTTGTACCTGATGATACTTGCGTGCGGGAAAAACTGTCCTATCTCCTGAGTGTTGGATTTAGCCTTTCTGAAGACTATGTTTCCACCGACGCTGAAGAACTCAAAATTGAACTTCTTGGCGGCCTTTACGACAAATTCGTAGTCACTCTCAGCCACCATCTCAAGCCTGTTGTCCGGGGACTGTCCTGCTCCGCCTCCCATCGGCTTATCCGGCGTATCCGCCACGGTTATGCTGACGATCCCGTCGTTGTTCTTAAGATTCTGATAGGGCGCATTGTCCAGTATTTCTTTGACCGCGTCGCTGTAGTAGTTGGCCTTGAGTCTCTTGGAAGAGTTGTTTGCCATCATGATGCCCTTTACATCCATTGCGGTTATCCGCACACATGTACTCTCAAGGTCAGCCTGGTCAAACTCAAAATTTACTCCTGATATAAATCCTTTAAACACCTCGGTCATGCTGCTGCCATGTCCCATATATATCGTGACTGTGGAGCCAATAAAAATATTCTTCTTGAAATCACTGGTGTAAAAATTGCCTGTGCTTGTGCTGTAGGTGCCAAGAAGAGTAAACTCCGCGATACTCGCCTTGAAGTCACTGGTGACTTCAACGCTTATGGTCCCGATCGTAAGAGGAAACTTCTTGTCAGTCGAGATATCTTTTCCCCCCACTTCAACCCTTACTATAGGAGTGTAATATCCCTCATATTTGTCAAATAATTCATCAAGATCAAGTCCCGCCATAGTACCACTCGTCCTTATATAGGATTTCCAAAGAAATTATTAAGTCCATACTCATCAAAGCCTGCGTTGTCAGGCGCAAGATCAGCAGCACCCTCAGCCGCCTTCGCAATTGCGTTCGACTTGACGCTGTAGACCTCATCCATGTACTTATCCTTCCAGATACTGGTGTTGGCTCCGGCAACATCTTCATCGTAGAGGATCATACCGATGTTTACGAATGCCCTGCATGGTTCACCGTTTACGTTGAACATGACGTATTCGGCATTTATCGTATTTATTACTCCTTCATATATCATGTCTCCCCAGACGAACCTGGCGAGTCTCCTGTTGTTGTTCCTTACTATGGCTGTGAGCGCCTCAACCTCAGGCTGAACCGAGTATTTCTTGCCAAGTGCCTTTGCAACAGCCGTCCCGGCTCCCTTTCCGATGTTTGTGGAGGAGAGCGTAAATTTGTCTGCATAAAAGGCATCCTGAATATTGGTCTTGTCAAAGACGAGCTTGAAGTTCAGGTCTATACGGGTCTTGGCTGAATCCATGATAGACCCTCTTCTCTTGTGCTCTATCTTTATATCATTGTTGTCGGGTGCTCTTCCGTAGTTCTGGATAGGCAGCTCCTCACCACCGTATCCGCTTATGGATATCTCTTCCGGATTGAACTGACATTCAAATCTGTACTTCTTAAATCCCTTGTACTGGTCAAATCCCTGAACATCACGGCCGGCGAGCTTGTTAAGACTTCCTGCAAATTTGTTGAGCGTCTCAAGGTTGAATCCGCTCTTTGCAGCCATATTAAGAGCTCCGTTCCCGGCAGCCGGTTTCTGCGCCTTGGCCGCAGTAATCGTCGTCTTGGAAAAGTCCGCAATTTCTATATATGCTTTCTGATTTGCGCCGACCATGTCCTTGGCACCCTGAAGTGCACCGCCTCCGACACTCTTTCCGGCACTTAGTAAAGTATCAGCAATTCCCATAAATCTGGCTCCTGTACTATAAATTGGGTTTCATTAAATATTGAGGAACGGATTATTAGCCGCCTTGTCAACCCAATTCTGCTTGCCTGCGATTCCTGAAAGTCCTCCTGCACCATTGCTCGACTTAAAGCACTCCTTGAATGCATTGTCCCAGTATGTCTCGTCATAGCGCAGCTCTCTGATCTTTTTATCCTGGGTTATCTCTATATGCATCTCTCCCCTTATGGGATTTCCCTGGGGATTAAACATGGTAAATTTGTTTGATACGTCTGTTATCGTTCCACGAAATACCATCCTGGACCAGGCAAAAACAACCTGCTGCGTCGCTGATGTAGACAGCGTCGACATGATGGCATCCATCCTCTTTCTTACGCTGTGAGTATTGCCGCCGTTCTGAAGAAGGCTCAGACCCTTATTTATGCCTGAAGTGATATTCATATTGGCGACTTCGTTGAACATAAAGGCGTTCATGTTGTCACAGTCATCGAATATCAGGTCAAAAGACATTTTACTCTTTCCTGAGAAGTCCATGATAGAGAGCCTGTCAACACCACCGTTGTGATTGCCACGCTCCTGCACCTTACCGTTTACGGAATAAAGCCTTATGGTGGCCGGATTGTACTGAACATCAAACTTCATGTAAGTGCCCTTGTACATCTCGCCGACCTTCTGCTTGGATTTCTTTCCCGGGGTAAAATAGCCTTTTACGCTGCCACCGACATTCTTAAGATTATCAAGAACGCCTTCAGTGGTACCAGCTTTCTTCATCAGCTCCTTTTCGAGGTCGAGGATATTGTTGAGCTCAAATCTCATCTCCCTCTTGGAATCCTGTTCGTTGAGTTTCTGCTTTACATCCTGAAGATAGATATATAAAACAGCCTTCTCAACAGCTCCGTCAGTAAACATTCCCATCATGCTCTGTGTGAAATTGGATAATGAACCTCCCGGCATATGTTTACCTCCTTCCTAAGAACAGGCGCTAATAACCTCTTCTCATCTTCTCATTTCTCATCTGTTTCTCGATCTTATTCATCACCTGATTGCTGAGGGTATTCATTCTGCTCTTTACTCCGTTTTCGACGAGCTGTTCGATGTCCCTCCTGCTCAGGGTATTGGTAACATTCTCATTGGTCACGACCTGAGTCGAATTCCTGACGTGGTTCTCAGTGACCACAGTGCTGTCGGCTGTTCTGTTTATCTGCCTTGAGATGTTGCTCTGCATCAGGTCAAGCTGCTCGTTGAGTTCCTCTGTCGTGAGCGTCTCATTCTGTCTGTGGATGGTCTCAACAGGGCCTCTTGAAGCTCTCTGCGTGGAAGTTCCCGCTTTTTCTTCTTCCCTGGCTCTTCTGACTGCCTCCATGAATTCCGCAGTCTCTGCATCTGCCTTGATCTTAGCCTTTCTCTCCTCAGGCGTCGGCTCATTAGCGGTATTTATGTCATATATGAGCTCTCCCACATCAGCCGGCCGAAGGATATTGTTCTCGATAAGGCTCACGTCGCCTTCCCTTAAGCGGCTTAGCATCTGATATACTTCCATCGACTGATCCGGGAAGATATTCTGCAGCTCCTGAATAATGGTATTTTGTCTCAGGATAGTCTGTTCTCTTCTCTCCTGCAGCCTTTCGACAAGCTTCTCCGGGTTGGTGAGCGCAAGCACGCCATCCTTCCTGGTCATCTCAAGCCTGTCCTCCTCGGATGTCTGGACAGGATGCCTCTCACGGATCTTTTGTATCTCCTGAACGTAGTGCCTTCGGCGCATCTCGTTCTGAACATTCATCTGATTGACAGCCTCTGTGATCCTTCTGATCTCCTCGTCTGTCATCCTGTCATGTTCTCCGGACGGCACATGTTCAGTCTCGATATCCGTGATATTTTCAGTCTCGGTTATGTTTTCAGTATCCTGTTTTGTAAGGAGCGTCTGCGTCGTGTACTGGCGCCGCCTCTCCTCATTCCTTAGATCAATTGCCTTTACGTTCTCGGCAAAGCTCTGTATCTCTGTTAGATACTCGCGCCTTCGAAGCTCCTCGACAACGCCTGTCGTACTAAGGACTTCTATTAGTCTTGAGCGTTCCTCTTCAGTCAGGATATCCTGTCTTACTCCTGAGAGGAATTCAAGCTCTCTTCTTGTAAAGCTGCTGATGCTGTTTACAAGTTCCTTTATCTCTTTTTCCGAGATGACTTCACTTCTGGTCTCATCAGTAACCTTAAGATTTTCAAGGTTCAGGCTCCTGACTTTCTCGCGCAGCGTCTGCGTCTCCTCTCTTGAAAGGACAGTCTGGCTATTGGTAAGAGACTCTATTTCCTGTCTTGCAATATTGCTGATATTGCTTACAAGTTCCTGCCTCTCCTGGACGGACGTAACTTCGCTTCCAGACTCATCAGTGACCTTAAGATTCTCAAGCTCGAGTCTGTTTTCTGTATCGCGTATCCTCTCTGTTTCTTCTCTTGAGAGTGTAGTCTGGCTTGTGTTAGTAAGAGACTCTATTTCCTGCCTCGCGATATTGCTTATATTGCTTACAAGCTCCTGCCTCTCCACGGTGGATATATCTTCGCTCGTGGTTTCCTCAGTTGTCCTTAGATTCTCGAGTTCAAGGCTCCTTATCCTGTCGGTCACTCTCTCCGACTCTCTGCCGGTAAGAACCCTGTCTGTTGTCTGCGTTATGTTTTCAAGCTCAGTTTCTGTAACGCGCCCGGTCTCAACAAGTCTTCTCTCCTCGTCCCTGACCCTCTGTACTTCGCTTGTATATCTCTCTATTATCTTTTCATTCTGAACATCTATCGCGCTTACGACCCTAAGGAGCTCATCAACCTCTTCCTCTGACAGCTCTGAAGGTTCTGCCGCTGACAAAAGCTCTATCTCAGCATTTGTCATCATGTTGTTCTCGGTCAGGTATTCCGAGATCCTGATGCTGTCTGTGTAGTTGGACTGGAAGCTGTTTAAAAGCCTCATAAAGGTCTGGTCGGAGGATTTGAAAAAGACATCCTCAAACCTGTAATAGGTATCACCCGCAAGGTAAAATCTGTCAAACCCGGTGTGGTAGATATTCTTAAGAATATCCATCATCACTGCTGCGGTTATCTCATTCCTTACGCTGGATACCTCTGTCGTGGTATTCTCAACAGACTCCTCATAGGTGTTGCCGCTAAGAAATATCATGTTGTCAGCGGACACTCCGGCTCTCTGTCTGAGAACCGATAAAAGAATGTGCTGGGCAGTGTAGTTCTGATTGGAGAGGGAATACTCTCCTGCATCAATCTCGTTGTTCTCTACAGTCCTGTTAAAGTTCGAAACTATCTGGTAGATGGCACCTGTCTGCAGCCGCTTCATCACGCTGTTGTAGAGGAAGTTCTCCCTCCTGTTTTCTACGATGGTGCTCTCTTGGCCAACGCGCTCTTTTTCATAGCTCTTTATCTCTTCTACGAGTTCACCCAGCTCTCCGCCCTTTTCGAGATACAGATTTATGAGGGTATTGGTGTTTCGGGTCTCCTGGGCCATCTCATAGAAGGCTTCCATGAACCTGCGGTCATCCCTTATGCCAAATCTGTAGAGCGCATCTGTTATAAAAACTCTGTCCTGGTATGTCAGATTCGCGTCCGCCGATACCACGATCCTGTTAAGCACGTTGTTGAGAATATTGACCTTATTTATGTTGGTCTCATTTCTCTCGTTCTGTGAGAGGATGCTTGTCATCCCCTCGCCCTCGGATACATATATCTCAGGAGGCGTAGCTGTAATGTGCAGCAGATCCTCCTGGTCTATGTGTGTCTCCATCAGTGAATAATTTCCGACTATCCTGTGGTAAAACGACTCCGGATCTCTGATGTATGAAGTTTTTGCTTTTATTTCAAGTGGTGCTAGAATTGTCAGCATTTTCCGGCAGTCCTTTGGATTTTAGTTTATTTCTTGAGAGCTTCTGCCATCATCGCTCTGCGGGTAGGCGGCCATAATACGGGCTCGGGTTTCTCGGAATCTTTTGGAGATCTCTTGGCATATTTGTTTTTGGCACCGTCTATGCTCATCTTATACGGAGCACGGTCTACCGCCTTTTCCGAATCAGTAGGAGATACCTTCGCATATTTGGGTGTTTCCATATCTTTGCGCATCTCGTACTGTGGCATCGGTTTATTTTTCTTGGAATCCTTGGGAGATTTTCTTGCGTATTTTACTTTGGCACCGTCTTTGCTCATCGTATACGGAGCACGGTCTACCGCCTTTTCCGAATCAGTAGGAGATACCCTCGCATATTTGGGTGTTTCCATATCTACGCTCATCTCGTACTGTGGACGTGCCTGGGCAGTTTCAGCATCTCTTGGTGAAGTCTTTGCGTACTTGGCTTTTTCCATGTCTTCACTCATATTGTACTGTGGACGTGCAACCGGCTTTTCTTTATCGGTGGGTGACTTCTGGGCATACTTGGTCTTAGCCCTGTCTTTTCTCATCTCATACTGCTTTCTGTTGAGATCTCCCTTGTCATTCCTTGTCACTTTTCCGCCGTTTACTTTATAGATCGGTGAACCGGCTTCCTGGTCAGCAAACGCCACCTCTGAGTACTTCTGCTTGGTCTTGTCCTTCTTAAGCTCGTACTGCGGCCTGTTGAACTGCGAGGAGTCTGTCCTTTTGACGATCGGTACACCGTCCTTGTTTGTTACGGTATAAACAGTGTTGTTCTTGTCAGGAGCACTCTGCTGGGCATGTCTGGTCTTGGCTCCGTTGTATCCCTCCCATGCGGGCTTGTTGACAAGAGGCTCATTATCAATCCTTGTCTTATGAGCTACGCCGTCTGTGACCACATCGTCATATATCTTACCGGCGGCATTCTGATCAACATATGCTTCGGTAGCATATTTGGGCTTGCTTCCATCCTTCTTAAGCTCGTACTGTGCTCTGTTGTAGTCGGAATTGTCCGTCCTTACTATCTGCTTTCTGCCGGCAACTTCCTTCTCCTCGTAGGTCTTATTGCTCTCGTCAGGAGAAGACTGCTTGGCATACTTGGGCTTGGCTCCACTCGTTCCGTCCCATGCAGGGCGCTGCTCTTTATCCGACTCTTTTCTGGCTACCACCTTGTTGCCATACTTATCTGTCGTCATCTTGAAGGCATAGGTTCCGCTGCCTGTGTCATCATTCTTGGCAAAGGCAGCATATTTAGTCTTATATGTACCATCGGTTTGTTTGTTGCCAGAAAAGGTCCATTCGGGCTTCTCTGCGATGGAATCAAACGGGTTAGTCACAACTACGAGCTCTCTGTAGGAAATGGTCGTGGTCTCTGTTACAAGTCCGCTCCTCTCCGCGTCAAGTTCTCCGTAGTCCTTGCTCATAACAGTGCATCCGGTAAAGACATACATTCTGGCGGGATAGGCCTCTCCGCCCGTTCCCTTGGACAGTCCCTGTCTGGTCTGATGCCTGTACACGTAGAGAACCAGCGGAAGTATCAGCTCTGTTCCAAGTGCCAGAGGATCAAGAAACCTGTCAGTTCCTATATATCTCTCGACCTGGAAAGTAAAGGGTTTTGAGATCGGCTTTCTCTTTAAATGAACATAGTCATTTACTCCGCCTTCTCGTATGTACTCAAACTCGTTCTCCTTGGTAAAGGCTTTCACAGATTTAAGAGCAAGGAAATACAGGGCCTCAACTTCAAGAACGAAATTAAAGGCTGTAATCGGATTGCTCTGCGCATCAAAATCGGTATTGCCAAGAAGGAAGGACTCCGCCTTCATTCCGCCGCTGTCATCAGCACTGGTTTTTAAATGAGTTCCCTTCTCGTCCCTCGACAAATAGGTTCTAGGCATTTACTCACCTCGTAGCTTTCATATCTAAGATACTCTTCTCTTTATTTTTCTTGGAGGGGTTCAGACTCTTGTTGATCTCTGATATCTCCTGACACCACTTGCGCCTCGAGGCATGATCCAGTGCCATAACCTCATCCTGTCCCCAGTGGAAATAGTATGAGATAAAAGACATCTCCCTGTAGAGATCTTCTTTCGGATAAAGCCTTAGCCCTCCTGAGTAAAATTTATCGGAACCTCAAAGGTTCTGCCACAGTCCGGGCATACGCAGCGCATCACAGGTGCCTCAACGTCGTTGATCCTCTGATACATATCCTGAAGAAATGCCAGGTCAGCAGTAAAGAGCTGCTCTATAGTGGTAGCAGTAACTGCATCCAGTCCCTCAAGCTCCGTCACCACTTTACTCAGTATTACAATCGTAAGATACGACGGATTTGCCAGTACTCTGGGATCCCTCGTAGCACTAATCTCATCTCCGGCCGTGGCGAGTCTCATCTTTCCCCTCTGATGAAGCACTCCGCTCGCATCCATATACCCCTTCGGCAGTGTAAAATCATAAACTGTGTTCATACTTTTTCTCCTATTTGGTTAATATATATACGGTTCAAATGTCCGAACAGGACTTTACGGGCAAGAATTTTTGCTTTTTGCTCATGTTGCCCTGATCGCTCCGATAAGCCCTCAGCGTCCTTTACTGGTTTTATGGGACGCAGGAAAAATTTCCTGCGCCCGAAAAGCCAATAAAGTGGCCTGTCAGCCGAATAGATTGCTTTAGTTCGGGATTACAAGCTCTTCGTATGCGATCTCGACTGTCTCGATTGCTACGTCTGAGTTCTTGGCATCCAAATCCGGTGCTGTATACTTGGTAACCCATGCATTTGTAAGGGTCCACTGACGTGCTCCAACTGATGAAGTTACAACTGATGTAGGTGCACCTGAGTTGATGTCGATGAGCTCGATAGTTACGTTCTGACGCGGGATCTGTCCACGCATCTCTGATACACACTCCATTACCCATGTCTTGAACGGGCTTGAAATGATATATCCCATCTTAAGTGTAACATTACCGTGCTTTACAAGTCCGGGAAGTTTTACAGGTGCAAGGGATCCTGAGTTGCCCTGACGAAACTCTATAACATCAACAGTAGCCTCAATTCCTGTTACCTCGGAAAAAGCTGCAGTTCCTGCGATAGTATCAACTGTCACGAGGAAATTCATTTTGGTTAACGGATAAGCTGAACCTTTACCGTTGTCGTATGCTCCAGTAGCCATATTCTATGACTCCTTTCTATTTGTTATATTGCCTGATATATGAATTACCTATATCACTCTTCTCCGCCGCCTGCTTCAGATGTATGCTGTGTTACTCTGAAGATTACAAACTCTGCAGGACGTGAAGGTGCTATACCAATGTTGCAGATAAGTCTTCCGTTCATTATGTCGTCCCTTGTCATTGTTGAAGGTCCGATCTCTACAAAGTAGGACTCAGCTGCGGACTCGCCGGCGAGCATTCCGTTTCTCCAAAGTCCATCGAGGAATCCGGAGATTGTGAGATTAACTCTCTGCCAGAGAGTAGGATCATTGGGTTCAAATACAACCCAGTTGGTGTTGGCCTTAATACTCTCCTCAACAAAGATGAAGAGTCTTCTGACGTTGACATATTTGAATGCGCTGTTGCTTGATGCTGTCCTTGCGCCCCAGATACGTACACCCTGTCCCGGAAGTTGTCTGATAAGGTTGATTCCCTCAGGATTGAGGATATCCTGCTCATCCTTGGTATAATTAACCGAAAGTCCGGAGCAGAATACTACTTCGTTAGCAGGTGCCTTGTGAACACCGCGGTCGATATCTGTTCTGGAGTAAACGCCACATACTGCTCCTGAAGGAGGAATAAAATCAGGCTTGTTGGAT
The DNA here is from genome assembly GCA_946536145.1 of uncultured Butyrivibrio sp. Lineage (GTDB taxonomy): Bacteria > Bacillota > Clostridia > Lachnospirales > Lachnospiraceae > Butyrivibrio. The sequence goes on along the minus strand of CAMNEA010000037.1, from coordinate 3,956 downwards.
GATCTGTCAAATACCTGAATCCAAGGGTGATACATTGCAGCGTAGGTTGAATCAATTATCTGCCTGAAACCGATAAGATCAGCTGTCTTGTACATATCTCTGGGCATATCCAGAACTGCAAAGCGGCTGCGAAGGTTTGTGCAGTGTGCTACAAGAGCAACCTCAACTTCCGGAAGTGTAACACCGGGAATAGCCATCATGCTGACAACATTGTTCTCAATAAAGGACTGAAGTCCTGTACGCTTTCCGGGGCCGTTATCCTCACCGATAAAGGTTCCTGCATCGATCTTGGAAGCTGATCCGTCAGATCCTCCGTCAAGGAAGAATACGCCGTCTGTTGCTTCCTCGCCGAGGATATCTGCAACAGGATTGCCGGGTGTCTTCTGCTGAGCCACATCAACCTTAACGATTTCGCTGCCTGCAAGTCTTGATCCGATATATCTCGGAGACTGTGTGTTAAATGAAAGCTCTGCGTAGTTCTCAACATCATCTGCGTAGCGGATGGACATATCCATTGTTACCAGATAAAGGAGAGACTTGGGAATGATGTCCGTATCAATTGCTGTTTCCGGAATATCATCTTCAAAGGTTACTTCTCTGTCAAAGATTGTCTTGATCCTTGTGTAGGTTCCCTCGAACTCTACGATATCGCCCTCTCTGAAGCCATCAAGACTCTTTGCAATGAATCCTGCGTCGGTCTTACCTACAAGCTGAAGTTTTCTCTTCTTGTTGGTAGCAACCATGATCTGGATCTTATTGCCCCAGGTTCCGGGACTTGAAGCTGTGATTGTAAGTAGACCCTTCTTAGCTGTTGCCGGTTTTGCATCCCTGGGTGCAACTCTCATTACATAGCACCTTGTTCCGCCATTATCAAAAAACTGCTCTACACTGTTTGCAAGAAATCTGTACTCACCATAGGCAAATTCTGATAAGAAACCGCCAAACTGCTGTTTGAAGCTCTTCATACTGGTTACAAGAAGAGGAGCACCCTCGATGGGTCCTTTCTCTGCCAGTCCGATAAAGCCTGCTGTACTTGTACCAACGCCTTCTATACCTCGGGGAGAATTATCATATTCTTCAACGTATACGCCCGGTGATAAATACTCTGCCATATACTTTACCTCTTTTCTTAGTTTTTCAGTTTGCTGTTGCCTTTATCTGTCCCGGAAAAGTGATGGAAATAGAACCTGCATACGCACACATACCTTTGCAGTCTGATGCAAGACACGGCTTGCCACCAATAAGTATCTTGGGTTTGGTGGGAATCCACGCGCCTGCCGGCTGCGGGATACATGGCTGCGGTGTCAGCACTCCCAGAGCTGCAGCTGTTGCTGCTGCTACCTGTGGATTAGCAAGTGATGTACACATTCCAAAAGGTCCAACATTTGCAAGTGCTGCAAAATCCGAGATCGTTCCGCAGGGCTTTCCGCCCGCGAGTACCTTGGCCTGACTTGTAACCTTTAATGGAGCCGGTGCAGTTCCCATTGTGCACATACATGTTCCGCTTGCTACTACAAGTTCACTCATTTTCCTTCTCTTCCTTTACTTCTTCGGCAACTATTTTGGTTGCGCCCTCTTTGAGTTTGATTTCTCCGGTCTCCTGATGAAAATCAACCGGTCTTAAGTATTCAAATTTCCCTGCTTTGAAATGAAGCAGATAGTTAAGATCGCTTGAATCATCCCGGACTTTCAAAACAAATGCTCCCTTAGGGCCTGCCCTTCCGTAAACGATACGGAAGATTCTGTCGTTGAGCTCATGCTCAATGCTCATCTGAGCTTTTAATATCACACTGGTTGGTGAATCCTGCTCCTTTACCGTAAAGACCTCATAGCGCGACCGGTCCTTTGAAAGGATTGCGTAACTTATGGAGTCCAGTGCTACTCCGCCTCCCTGGGTCGCCGGAAGAAGTGTCATTTTTGTGACGTCCTTCTTGGTCACTGCGCTCTGGAAGACTCCTATGGGGTGACCTAAATCGATCGCCTCCAGATATTGAAGCCCCGAAAGAGTTCCATTTATTTGAAGTAATGGTCCTCCTACCATGTTTTTCTCTGACGGCATCAGGAAAACATCAAGTATAGGAAGCCTCGGATCCAGCGATTCATGCTGCACATTGACATCCATATCTTCGAATCCGCGAGCACATATGCGCATAAGAAAATCTTCTTTGCTCATGTTCACGAATACGTAGGTTCCCGATCCTTTTCTCATTGGATGAATCATATCTGTTCCAATGTAGAATCTGATGTCTGTCTCAGTCAGTTCTCTGCCTGTTGTCGTATCAACAAGTCTGACTGCCAGTGTCAGACGCGCTGTAATCACAGTTGTCACTTTAAATAATTACCCCCTTTCTTCGCCTGTTATTCCAAGTTCGAAGCTTGCATCTGTTACGCGAGGAGTATCAATAACTTCGCCGCTTGACAGATATACAGGTGCTGCCCGGTAAAATAGACTTACCTGGTAGGGTTTACTAACCATCCGCCATACCCGTTCTTTTTCCTCCAGACCTATCTTCGCCTGAGACAGTACTATCGGAGGCTCCTGAGCTTCGAGCCATGGTTGAAGATCATTGGGTCTTACTGAACTGTTATCGTTCACTATCTGCGCTATTTTCCCGATGATCTTTTGCATATCCGAATCCTTAAGACCCATCTGTCCGGATCCGTTTATAAAAACCATATAATAAAGATCATATGGTCTTGGCGGCTTTGCAAGCTGTGCCCTTCCCTTCTGGATATACCTTGGCTGCGATACCTCCATGTTTTCTTTGATATCGTAAAGGTACACTCCCACCAGATAGTCAACGTCCTGTGATGCGGGCGATGATATCTCAATATTGTTGGGAGAAGGGATTGGTTCCGGGCACATCTTTTTTCTCAAAGTCTCTACAATAAATTGACTTACATCTGCAATAATCGGATAATCTGCCATTTATCTGTCCTCCCTTAGGCTTATTCATCCAGACCCTGAATCTGATTCGCAATCTGGTCAACCTGTGTCTGCATTGTAGGCAAAAGACATATTGCATAGTCTGTACCGCTTATATATTCTGTCTTGCAGCCGAAGTAGTTGTCGGCATCATCCTCAAACAGATAAATGTTCTTCTGATAAACAGTCTTCTGCTTTAGCGTCTCCGGTTCCGAGCTCATGCTCTGCTTGTTCATCTGATCGCTTCCGCGTCTGAAGATATACACGGTTGAACCGGATGTCATTGTGGCTATTGCCTTGCTGTCATCATAGAAATATCTGAAGGAAGTTATATTTGAAATAACTCCCAGGTCTATATATTCAGTGGTCTTATTGCCGGAAACCTGAGGGAACAGATAGTCATTTCCGTCTGTTACCATCCTACTGGCAAGCTGCTTACACAATTGGTCAGCCTGCGTATTGCCGGATTTGGACAGCTTGGATGCAACGGTGCCTGCTACGGCAACTTCCTTGTCGTTCATCTCATCAAGGCTCTTTCCTAAGGCTTCCTCAAGTTCTTCCATAAGTTCCTCGGCATCCTGGGCTGCTGCCTTTTCCTTGAGAGAATTCTTGGCATCCTGGATTCCTGCCATCGTATTTGGTGAAGCCCCGCTTGCTGCTGCCTTATCAGCAAGATCATCAAGCTTATCCTCAGCTCCTATATCCGCAAGTGCCTGTGCTACACCTGAGAGATCCGCATCAGCATCATCTGCCAGCTTGGCGATTGCCTTGTCAACAAGTGAATCCGCAAGTGAATCTGCCTCTCCTCCAAGGTCTGTGCCATTTCCGGATCCGCTTCCGCTTCCTGAGCCCGATCCGCTTCCTGAACCCGAGCCATCTCCTGTGCCTGAGCCGCTTCCTGAGCCGCTTCCTGTTCCCAAGCCGTCTCCTGTACCTGAGCCTGCGCCCGATCCAGAGCCGCTTCCCGATCCGCTTCCGCTTCCTGAACCCGAGCCGTCTCCTGTGCCGGAGCCTGCGCCCGATCCAGAGC
>CAMNEA010000036.1 GCA_946536145.1 uncultured Butyrivibrio sp. | reverse complement strand
CAATTGAAGTCAACCAGCTATGCGTAATTACATTCAAAAAACAAGTAGAGCTTTGTGGCTCGGCAGGCAGAGCCTTGATATATATGTTCCGTCAATCAGTACTGCAATTGAGTACCAGGGTATTCAGCATTACCATCCGGTGGATTTCTTCGGCGGGGAGGAATGCTAAGAAATTTAATTGTATGAATATATCGGCTTTGGGAGTTTATTATTATTCTTTTAGTTATCATTTACAGTTGATAAATGCTAGTCAGCAATTACAGTTTATCTGAGGTATCTTTCTTTTTCTATAAATTCACACTTCTATCCACACTTTAGTCATTCTTTTTAATGGAGCATAAGCCGTTAATTTAATACCAATTTAAGAAAATTACATATCCATTAGTGGTATCATCAAATGTATATATGCACTAATAATTTCACGATATCAGGATATATCGTCACAGGAGGAATTAAATGAAGAACAAAACACGCAAGCACTCATTATGCGAAAGGATGCCCTTTATCGCAGTTATACTCAGTATTATCATTTCTTCGATTTTGGTGGGAATAGGGGGAGCAATATTCGAGAAGGTTTCAAGCGAAGCCGGAAATATAGGTATATGTATTTTCGCAGTAATAGCAATGCTTGTTTTCAGACTATGGTTTTCGCCGGAATTTAAAGGATTTGTTAAAATCGGGTGTTCGGCAAAGGATTTATACATCATGATGATCCCCTTGGGGATTCTTGTTGTATTCACACTGATCGAGCCTGTAATTTTACAACGTCCGTTCTATTTCAATCCATCTCTCAGTGCACTTTTTATGGGGCTTGCTGCCGGATTTGGAGAAGAGACAATGTTCAGAATTCTGTCCCTGGCTATTGTCATGAGATATGTTAAGAAAGAAAAGAGATTCGCTGCAATGATCATCCTTGCTCTGATATTCGGACTTGCCCATGCAGGAAATGTGACGCAGGGTGCAGATCTGGTGATGACAGTCGCTCAGGTGATTCATTCAATATTTTTGGCATTTTTGTTTACCGGTTTGTATTTGGGAACAGGCAGCGTAATATTTCCTATATTTGCACACGGATTACATGATTTCATCTCTTTTACAACAGATCCGTCACTTTCAGGGGATGGAATAATTGTACAGCAATATGGCATGGGGCAACTGATGTATGAACTTGCCCTGGCTGTTATCATCGGGATTGCTGCACTCTATCTGCTCAATAAAAATAAACTTACCAAAGCCAATGAACTATGGAACAAAAAATGGTCAAATATCTGAAGAGGAGATAAAGCATGCTATTAACTTTAGTTTATTCCATCATAGTGATAATTGTTCTGGGCTTTTTGTACAAAAAGATGATCGATAGGGAATATCCTCTTAAAATATCAAAAGCGCAGGCAATTATTCCGGTAGTTCTTGGTATCTTTTCACTGCCGCTTTCTTTTGCCATTTTTTTGGTCATCGGATATATCGCGCATAATGAGTTTGGCTTAACACTTGGGGAGGGACCACTTCTCCTGGCAAGTTTCAGCTCGGCTTTGTTTTCTGCTGCATTGAATGAAGAACTGGCAAAACTGATATTTGCTCTGATAACAATTATTATTTTCAGGAAAAGTATAAAAAATGTATATGACTACATTTTGATCGGGGGAGCGGTTGGCTTTGGTTTTACCATTGTAGAAGAATACATTTACGGTTCCGGAATCATTTCCCTTATTCTGCGAGTGGTGACCATAACCGTTCATATGATGCTTGGATTTGCTATGGGAAGACATCTGGGACTTGCAAGGTATAACAAGGTCACAGGCAAGGGTTCGGTATGGAAGGAGTATCTTCTTGCCTTTATTGTTCCTGTAGCTGTTCACACAATTTATGACACCCTGGCAGTAAATAAATTATTAACTTCTAAGGATGAAATTACGGCTAACATTGGTACTGCGATGTCTCTTGCAGCATTAGTGCTCATGTTTGCCCTTCAGGTGTATGTATTTAAGAGGCTCAGGAAGAATGCGGGAGCACTGATTGAACTTTCAGTGCTTCCAAAAGAGGATGCAAAGCGGACAATGGAGAAGATAATAGCGGCTTGTGGAAATGACTGCGCTGCCTGCCCAAGGTATGTTGCACATCCGTATGAAAAGACGGACGAAGAACTTCGTCATACTGCACAGCTGTGGATGAAGATCGGGTATCGGGATCATATCGTGACGAATGAAGAGATTTCATGTACAGGCTGTAAGCCGGAAAACTGGTGCAGATACCGCGTTGTAAAATGCTGTGTGGACAGAGGTATTGAAACATGTGCTGACTGCAGTGAATACCCCTGTGACAATATGAAAGAGTGCTTTTTGGTTACAGGGTCTTTTATGCCTAAATGCCGCGAAGTCTGTACAGATGAAGAATATCAGCAGTTAAACACAGCCTTTTTTGAGAAAGAAAAGAATCTTTCAGATAAGAAATCAAAATGAACTATCAAAAAGTTAAAAAAGTATAAAATCAGGTCAAACCATTCTAAATACTTTTTTTCACCCCTGACTTAGAATATGTCTTGTAAACAAACAAGGCGGCCGCAAGGCCAATAAATAAGGAGGGAAACATGAAAAAAAGGTTTTTAGGTGCACTTCTTAGTACAGCAATAGTGGTTACTTCTCTGGCAGGCTGCGGAAGCGCAGCGCCGGCAAATGAGGCGCCCGTTCAGACAGCTACAATCGAGAACGAGGAGACTCCAAAGGCAGCAGCGCCTGACAGCTCTTCAGACGGCAAGCTCGTTGTCGGCTTTGCTCAGATCGGTCAGGAGTCAGGATGGAGAGATGCTGAGACCATGTCAATCCAGAACTATGCCAAAGAACACGCTGATGAGGTTGAACTCAAGTTCGCGGATGCCCAGCAGAAGCAGGAAAATCAGATCAAGGCGATCAAGAGCTTCATAGAGCAGGACGTTGACGTAATAGGACTTGCACCTGTTGTTGAGACAGGTTGGGATCAGGTTTTTGCAGAGGCACAGGATGCCGGCATTCCGATCATTCTTCTTGACAGGACAGCAGATGTTGATGAGAGCCTCTATGCTACATTCATCGGCTCAGACTTTATTGAGGAGGGCAAGCTTGCAGCTCAGAACATGGCAGAGCTTATCGGCAAGAAAGGCAAGATCGTAGAGCTTGAGGGAACAGTAGGAGCTTCTGCAGCAACAGACAGAAAGACAGGCTTTGACGAAGAGATAGCAGCCAACTATCCCGATATCGAGATCGTTGCATCACAGACAGGTGACTTCACAAGAGCACAGGGCAAGGAAGTTATGGAGTCATTCCTTAAGTCCAACCCTGATATCGTTGGTGTTTACGCGCACAATGATGATATGGCACTCGGAGCAATCGAAGCTATCAAGGAAGCAGGACTTAAGCCCGGTGAAGACATCGTAACAGTATCCGTTGACGGCGTTAAGGGTATCTTCGAGGCTATGGTAGCAGGCGAAGCAAACTGCACAGTAGAGTGCAATCCTCTTCTTGGACCTCTTTTCTTTGAGACAGCAGCCAAGCTCAAAAAGGGTGAGAGTGTTGAAAAGTGGGTTAAGTCTGTTGACGGAGTATTCACACAGGATGTAGCCAAGGACGCTATCGACGGCCGCGCTTACTAATTAAGAAAACAGACAGATGATCAGGATCCGCTCCGTTGAAAAATGGAGCGGATTTTATAAAGAGGAGAGGTGTTATGGGTAAAAATAAACTCTTAACGATGAGAGGAATCTCCAAGTCCTTTGGTAAAGCTGTCATAGCTCTTAATGATGTGCAGTTTGATCTCGAGGAAGGGGAGATACACGCACTGCTGGGGGAAAACGGTGCGGGCAAGTCGACGCTGATAAAGGTTCTCACAGGTGTTGAGGAGAGGGATGAGGGCGAGATAGAGCTATGTGGCAGGAGCATTCATCCAAGGAGCACCAACGAGGCTCAGCAGGTCGGGATTTCAACTGTTTACCAGGAAGTAAACCTGTGCCCGAATCTGACGGTTGCAGAGAACATCTATATAGGAAGGGCTCCGAGAACAAGGCTTGGCGGCATCGACTGGAATGCCATGACAAGGGATGCAAAAGAGCTTCTGGAGAAATTTGACTTAAGACTTGATGTGACACAGAGCCTTGACAACTACTCAGTTGCAGTTCAGCAGATGGTGGCAATCGCAAGAGCAAGTGACATTAAGGCAAAGGTGCTCATACTTGATGAGCCGACCAGTTCTCTTTCCAATGTGGAGGTTGAAAAGCTCTTTTCCATAATGAGGAAATTAAGGGACCAGGGAATGGGAATTATATTTGTAACCCACTTCCTTGACCAGGTCTACGAGGTGACTGACAGGATCACCGTGCTTAGGAACGGAAGATATGTAGGTACATACAAAACAGCCGATCTTCCCAGGGTCGAGCTTGTTTCCAAGATGATAGGCAAGGACTATGCTGTGCTCAATCAGGCACTTCTTGAGGGAAAAGAGGAGAAGAAAGCTGCAAAGCGAGGCGACGTCTTTATAAACATGAAAAATGTATCCCACACCGGGAGCATAAGCAATATGAATCTGAAAATTTCAAAGGGAGAGGTGCTGGGTCTTTCGGGCCTTCTTGGTTCAGGAAGATCCGAGACTGCAAGAGTCCTTTTTGGCATAGACCAGGTAACCGGCGGTGAGCTTGAGATAAATGGTGAGAAGGTTCATCTTCAGCATCCGCTGGACGCCATCAGAAGAGATCTGGCGTTCTGTCCGGAGAACCGCAAGACCGAAGGCATCATCGCAGACCTGTCAATCCGTGACAATATAGCACTCGCGCTTCAGGCGAAGAAGGGACTCTTTAAAAAGATAAGCAAAAAAGAGGCACAAAGGATCGCTGACGAGTACATAGAAAAGCTTGAGATAAAGACCCCGAGTGCCGATCAGCTGATAAAAAACCTCTCGGGAGGCAACCAGCAGAAGGTGATACTTGCGAGATGGCTTGCCACAGATCCAAAGCTCCTTATGCTGGACGAGCCCACGAGGGGAATTGACATAGGAACCAAGGCTGAGATCCAGAAGATAGTAATCGACCTGGCATCCCAGGGTATGGCGGTATTGTTCATCTCTTCTGAGCTCGACGAGGAACTTAGGTGCTGCAAGAGGATAGTTGTCCTCAAGGACATGGAGAGAGCCGGTGAAGTTGAGGGAGATGAGATATCCGAAGGAGCAGTAATGCAGATCATGGCGGGAGGAGAAGAACAATGAAAAACAGACTATCAAAACTCTCCGGTAACCAGGCATTCTGGCCGGTCATTATTTTTCTGACGATCATTTTATTCAACACGATCCTAACAGGCGGAGAGTTCCTTTCAATATCGATTGTCGACGGACATTTTTACGGGAGGATCATAGACATATTCAGAAACGGCGGCAAGCTTATGATACTGGCAGCCGGAATGACAATGGTGCTGGCAACCGGCGGAACGGATATTTCAGTCGGATCTGTCATGGCGATAAGCGGGGCGATTGCCTGCAGTATCATTAACGGCAATCTTTTTCCACAGCTTGGAGGAAGCGTTGCGATGGCGATTATTCTTGCGGTATGCGCAGGGATAGTCTGCGGATTGTGGAACGGCTTTCTTGTTTCTCAGATTAAGATACAACCTATCGTTGCTACTATGATACTTCTTGTTGCGGGCAGAGGAATTGCGCAGCTTATCACAAGCGGCAAGATCATCACCATCAATTCCGATGCATATTACTTCATCAACGGAGGATATATTTTAGGACTGCCTTTTCCGCTTTACATAGTTCTTTTCCTGGTGGGACTGCTCCTTTTGTTTGTGCACAGGACTGCCTTTGGACTGTTCCTCGAATCCATCGGCTGCAACCAGCTGGCATCGAAGTTCGCGGGCATCAAGGTAAACAGATTCCTTCTTGCCATCTACACGATCTCGGGGGCCTTTGCGTCAGTTGCAGGTCTTATCGAGAGCGCAGGCATAAAGGGCGCTGACTGCAACAACGCCGGCCTCAACATAGAGCTCGACGCCATCCTTGCGGTGGCTATAGGCGGAACCAATCTTATGGGAGGAAGATTCTCAATTCTCTCGAGCGTCATAGGGGCGCTGATCGTACAGAGCATTACTACAACGGTTCTGGCTCTGGGAGTTCCTGCGGCATATATAAGAGTCTTAAAGGCCCTTCTTATCATCGTCATCTGCCTTAGCCAGTCGGGTAAATTCAAGCAATATGCCGCAAAGCTCGTGTCCGGCAAAAAACATGTCAGAAAGGAGGCAGTTGCATTATGAAGGATATGAAGAAGATCAGGATAAAAAACATATCACTCACAATGACGGTTGTGCTGTTTGCAGTGATGTTCATTTTCGGCTCTGCAAGATATGACCATTTCCTGTCCCTTTCGACATTTTTGAACCTGTTCAACGACAACGCGTATCTTATGATCGCAGGCATAGGGATAACTTTTGTGCTCATAACGGGCGGAATTGATATCTCGATATCATCCACAATAGCTTTTACCGGAGTATTCATGGCTTACTGCCTTGAGAGGGGAGTTCCGTCTTTTGTAGTGATCCCGACAGCTCTCATCATAGGAATAATCGTCGGAGCAGTTCAGGGAAGTCTCATTCACTATTTTAAACTCCAGCCCTTTATCGTGACTCTGGCGGGACAGTTCCTGATGAGAGGACTCTGCGTTGTGATAAGCGAGGCATCGATACCGATCACGGATCCGTTCTTTAAATTCATGGCTCTTGGCAGGATACCCATCAAGCTTGGAGAGTCAAAAGCGCTTAACGGCAAGATCTACTACTACGTGCTGATATTTGTGGTGGTCCTTGTGGCAGCTCTTTTTATCCTGAAAAAGACTGCCTTCGGAAGGGCAGTGTATGCGATCGGCGGAAGCGAACAGTCCGCGGAGCTCATGGGGCTTAATGTTGCAAGATGTAAGATTGGAGCGTATATTATAAGCAGCTTTTGCGCTTCACTGGCAGGCGTTGTTTTCTCCTTCTACACCCTTGCGGGGTACGGACTTCAGAACATGGGTATGGAGCTGGATGCAATATCATCTGCGGTAATTGGTGGAACGCTTCTTACGGGAGGAGTAGGATCTGTATTCGGAACGGCTGTGGGGGCCATGATCCAGGGAATCATCCAGACTATAGTTACCTACGAAAATCTTAATACGTGGTGGACCAAAGTGACTATCGCGGGACTCCTTTGCTTCTTTATAGTAATGCAGAGGATAATAGCGGTAAGGGCAGAGGCACTTAAGGGCAAAACCGCTGCGGCAGCCTGATAAATGGAAGACTGAGGGATGGGTACTATGAATAACTTACTGACAGGATTTAAGACAACAAGGATTCGGACCAAGCTGATCCTGTCACAGGTATTCATAGCGCTCATCCCTTTTGTGCTTGTGGGAGTTGTGGGCATCAGCTTTTCCGTCAGGGAGGCGAGAAAGAATGTCGCCCAGAGAACCACTCAGACTGTCACCCAGGTCAGCAGGACGCTCGATATCTATATGGAGGATCTGGACAAACTTGTCTACGTGCTTGCCGATGAGATAGCATACAGGGACAATGGCAGCGATGACGCTGAGAAAATGATCAGCACCTCAATGCAGAACGTGATGAACAACTACGACGAGATCGCCGGCATCCTCTATGCGTACTCGGACGACAGATATATCAGCACCGGCATGACAAGGATATCTCGTGATCCTTTTCAGAAGGAGTACTGGTACAGGATAGCTCTTGAGGATGAAAAGAGCCTTCACAGGATCAGCACGGTGACTGGACGAAATATTACTACCTATGTGGGCTACAGCGTCGACGATGTCTTTTCGATAGTAAAGGCAGTCTGCGATGAAAAGACAGGGCAGGTCAAGGGCGTGCTTCTGATGGACATAGACCATGGCATCATCTCGTCGGCGATAAGCGATAGTCAGATTGGAAATGAGGGGTTTGTCTTTGTCCTTGATGAGAATGATCACATGGTTTACACCCCTATCAATGACGTTGTCTACAGGATAAGTCCGTCCTGGCTTGCCGGCGAAGAAAGAACCATCAGCGCTCGTATATCAGGAGGCAGGTATTTCATCAGGTTCAAGACTTCGGCAAGAACAGGCTGGAAGACGGTGAGCGTTATATCCTACGACGTTCTCATGGAGGACATTAACAGGATGATAGGAATATACGCCCTTATGCTTATAGCAACTCTTTTGCTGGTGCAGCTCTTTTCCCTCAAGCTCTCTGACAACATCACAAGGCCGATAAAGAGTCTTCGCGACATAATGAGGAAGACGGAGGAAGGGGATCTTAGCCTTCGTTTCGAGAGCAGCTCAAGGGATGAGGTTGCGGATCTCGGTCTAAGTTTCAACCACATGATCAAGACGATCGAGCAGCTCCTTGAGCGTGTAAGGCTCGAGGAGGATCAGAAGAGAAAAGCTGAGCTGAAGATCGTGCAGGAACAGTTCAAGCCGCATTTCCTCTACAACACCCTGGATACCATAAACTGGATGGCAAGAGAGCACAAGGCAATGGATATAGTAAAGCTCGTGGACGCACTGACCAGTGTCTTCAGGATCAGCCTAAGCCGGGGGAAGGATTATATCACGATAAAAGAAGAGGTCAATTATATCCGGAGCTATCTGTACGTCCAGAAGACCAGATATGAGGACAAGCTTGTCTTTGACGTGGACGCGGATGAAGAGTGTATGAGCACGATGGTACCCAAGCTCATCCTGCAGCCCCTGCTTGAGAATGCCATATATCATGGGATCAAGCTAAAGCGCGGAACAGGTCACATAACTGTCAGCGTCCACAGGCAGGAAGACATGATCTGCATGGCGGTATCCGATGACGGCAAGGGCATGGATGAGGGCACAAGGCATTCGCTTCAGAATCTGCTAAGGACCGGGGCGAGGAAGGAGGACATAGCTCCTGACGACAATCAGAGCTTTGGTCTGTACTATGTGAGGGAGAGGCTTCAGCTTCGGTACGCAGACAACTACAGGGTCGATGTTGAGAGCCGGGAGGATGTCGGAACTACGATCTCAATATTTATCCCGTTTGGAGGAGAGGGCTGATATGTCATCAAAGAGGCTTGGAATAAAGACAATTAAATATCTGTCGGCTCTTGTCATAGCTGTAAGCCTTGTTCTTATGGGGTGCTCAGCAGGCGACAGATCAGGGGTTGATACAAAAGAGGGCGTGACCTCCATAATAGGTGTTTCTCAGGCCAACATGCGAGAGGAGTGGAGAGTGGCGCTTATAAATGAGCTTCGGGAGGCGATCAGCAGCTCTTTGGACATTCAGATCATAACCTCGGATGCCACGGGAGATGTGGACAAGCAGATCCGGGATATAGACAATTTGATCGGCTATGGGATCGATCTTCTTATTATTTCGCCCTGTGATGAAAAAGAGCTCGCTGACAAGATCAAGGAAGTCTATGACAGCGGGATACCTGTAATCGTTATGGACAGGGCTGTAGAAGGGTTTGACTACACCCTGTATATTGGGCCTGACAACGAGGTCATAGGGCAGCAGGCCGGCAACTTTGTGGGAGGTCTTCTTTCCACAGATGGCGGCAGGGTGGTGGAGATTCTCGGCAGACCTGCGTCAATACAGGGAAAAGAGAGGCTTCTTGGATTTCGCAAGGCTCTTGATGAATACGGCAACATAGAGACTTCAAAGCTCTATATTGAATCGGAGACCAAGGATGCGGCATACGACATTACAATGCAGGCAAAAGGCACTATCGCTGAAGCCGATGTCATTTTTTCCTACAGCGACAGCATGGCTCTTGGCGTGTGTGATGCCGTCAGGGAGCTTGGGCTTGAAGATAAAGTCATGGTCGTTGACTGCGACGGATTCAAGGGCGCAGATGAGGGCATCGATCTTGTGAAGCAGGGGAGACTTAAGGCGACAGTTTCCTGCCCAATCGGTGGAAAAGAGGCATTTGACTATGCTCTTTCCATACTTGGAAATGAGAGCGGAGTTCCCAAGCAGGTGATCTTAAGGAGCAATCTTATAACCGCTGAGAATCTTGAAGAGAGCATTGAGAGGATGAACAGGCAGTCAAACGACGATGGAAGGACCATAAAGGTCGGCTATTCCCAGGTCGGACAGGAGAGCAACTGGAGACTTGCCAATACCAGATCAATAGAATCAGCAGCGAAGAAGTTCAACATAGACCTGCACATGGAGATTGCGGATCAGTCGCAGCAGAAACAGTTTGACGCCATCAGGAAGTTCATAGAGGAGAAGGTTGATGTGATCGTGGTATCACCTGTTGTTGAGACAGGCTGGGACGAGGTCCTTTGGGAGGCAAAGGACGCCGGCATACCTGTAATAATGTCTGACAGAAACGTATCACTAGAGGACCCTGAGGAAGGCCTTACAACAACATATCTCGGAGCGGATTTCATGGAAGAGGGACGAAGAGCCATGAGATGGATAAGAGACAATGTGCCGGCAGATGGCAAAAAGCTAAAGATCATGGAGATCATGGGAAATGAAGGTGCATCGCCTACCGAGGAGAGAGGAAAAGGCTTTAGGGAGATACTCTCAGAGAATCCGTCATACTATATTGCCTACTCAGAGCACGGAGATTTCACCTTTGAGGGCGGACAGAAGGTCGTAAGAGATTACCTTGAGAATAATGAGTGGGATATTGATATTATCTTTTCCCATAATGATGACATGGCTCTCGGTGCTATAAGTGAGCTTAAAGAACACGGCTACAGTCCGGACAAGGATGCTGTCATCGTCTCTGTAGATGCCACCAGGGATGCCTTTGAGGCCATGGTGAGGAAGGAGCTCAGCTGCGCGGTTGAGTGTAATCCCATAATCGGAGACCAGCTCATGAAGGCCATCAGGGATCTGTGCGGAGGCAAGCAGATGCCCTTCAGGATCATTACCGATGAGAAAATATATGATCAGTCCGTTGCTGAGGATTATATCCACAAGAGAGGCTACTGATAGTTACTGTTCAGACAGAAATGCGCACTCTGCTGCGCATTTCGTGAGAAAATGATTCAGTGGTGAGCGCATTCCTTCGACGAAGTCGAACTTTAATGAATGCGCGAATACGTTACTGGAGCGAGCTGTATGCGAGTGAACAGTAACTACTGATAATTTTGACTATCTTATCCTTAAAAATTTTACTTGTCATAAGACCAAATGGATAATAGAATTGAAAAGATGAAAAAACAAATGGGAGGATGACAATGGCAGCAAGGACAGATATACACAAAGTACTGATAATCGGTTCTGGACCTATCGTAATCGGCCAGGCGTGTGAGTTTGACTATTCGGGGACACAGGCGTGCAAGGCGCTTCGAAGCCTTGGTTATGAGATAGTTCTCGTCAATTCCAATCCGGCTACTATCATGACTGATCCGGAGATGGCGGACAGGACATATATTGAACCACTTAATGTGGAGCGCGTGAGTGCTGTCATTGAAAAAGAAAGACCGGATGCACTTCTTCCTAACCTTGGGGGACAGTCCGGTCTCAATCTGTGTTCAGAGCTGTATAAGGCAGGCGTACTTGACAAATACGGAGTTAAGGTAATAGGTGTCCAGGTCGATGCCATAGAGAGAGGCGAGGACAGGACAGAGTTCAAGAAGACCATGGAGATGCTCGGCATCGGCATGGCGAGATCCAAGGCCTGCTACAGCATAGAAGAGGCTCTTGCTGAGGCAGACGAGCTGGGATATCCGGTTGTCTTAAGACCCGCATATACAATGGGCGGAGCAGGCGGCGGCCTTGTGTACAACAAGGAAGAGCTTCAGACAGTCTGCGCAAGAGGACTTGCGGCTTCTATCATTCATCAGGTTCTGGTAGAGGAATCAATCCTCGGATGGGAAGAACTTGAGCTTGAGGTTGTAAGGGACAAGGACAACAACATGATCACCGTCTGCTTTATAGAGAACGTGGATCCTGTTGGCGTACACACAGGCGATTCCTTCTGTACGGCACCTATGCTCACAATAGATGAGGATCTGCAGAAAGAACTGCAGAGGCAGGCTTACAAGATCGTCGAGCACATCGGTGTGATCGGTGGAACTAACGTACAGTTCGCTCACGATCCCAAGACCGGAAGGATCATTGTCATTGAGATCAATCCAAGAACTTCCAGGTCATCGGCTCTTGCAAGTAAGGCTACGGGATTCCCAATCGCGCTTGTGTCGGCCAAGCTGGCAACTGGTATTACACTTGCTGAACTTACAGATTCCAAGTTCGGAACACTTGACAAATATGTTCCTAACGGAGACTACGTTGTAGTTAAATTTGCCCGCTGGGCGTTTGAGAAGTTCCACGGCGTTGAGGACAAGCTTGGGACTCAGATGCGTGCCGTTGGCGAAGTAATGAGCATCGGCAAGAACTTTAAGGAGGCATTCCAGAAGGCCATCAGATCTCTTGAGAAGGACAGATACGGACTTGGCTGCATAGAGAAGTTCGAAGCTCTTTCTACGGAAGAGCTGATCCGTATGCTCAAGGATGCATCCTCTGAGAGATATTTCCTTATATATGAAGCTTTAAAGCGCGGCATAACCGTTGATGAGATCTACGACATCACTAAAGTAAAGCATTATTTCCTCGGCGAGATCAAAGAACTTGTTGATGAGGAAAAAGAACTTATAGATACATACAAGGGATCCGTTCCCACAAAAGAGGCTCTTGTAAAAGCCAAGGAAGACGGCTTCTCAGATAAATATCTTGCAGGTATCCTTGGGGTATCCGAGGACTCGATAAGATCCGCAAGAGAGAGCGCCGGCAAGTGCGAGAAGTGGGACAGCGTTCATGTGTACGGCACTGACGGAAGCGCCTATTATTATTCAACCTACAAAGATATAGAGGACGCCGGAGCGGTCGCAGATGGTTCCAAGGGCAAGATAATGATCCTCGGAGGCGGGCCAAACCGCATCGGACAGGGAATCGAGTTTGATTACTGCTGCGTACATGCAGCCATGGCTTTAAAGCGCCTTGGATTTGAGACAATAATCGTAAACTGCAATCCGGAGACTGTTTCGACAGACTATGACACATCCGACAAGCTCTATTTTGAGCCACTTACGCTCGAGGATGTTCTTCAGATATACAGAAGGGAGAAACCTCTTGGCGTCATCGCACAGTTCGGAGGACAGACTCCTCTTAATCTCTCTGCCAAGCTCAAGGAGGAGGGAGTCAACATACTAGGAACAACTCCTGAGGTTATAGACCTTGCAGAGGACAGAGACCACTTCCGCATGATGATGGAGAAGCTTGGAATTCCGATGGCAGAGTCAGGCATGGCTTCAGATGTTGAGACAGCCAAGGAAATCGCCAGAAAGATCGGATATCCTGTTATGGTAAGACCTTCCTTTGTACTTGGTGGAAGAGGAATGGAGATCGTAAGAGACGAGGAGAGCATGGAGGGCTATATGAGAGCCGCTGTTGGTGTAACACCCGACAGACCGATCCTTATCGACAGATTCCTTCACAATGCGCTTGAGTGTGAAGCAGATGCCATCAGCGACGGCAAGGAAGCTTTTGTCCCCGCAGTCATGGAGCACATCGAACTTGCAGGTATCCACTCGGGAGACTCGGCATGTATCATTCCTTCCAAGCACATCTCCGAGAAGCACCTTCGTACCATTGAGGAGTACACAAGGAAGATCGCTGTTGAGATGAACGTTGTCGGACTTATGAACATGCAGTACGCGATCGAGGATGACACTGTATATGTTCTTGAAGCCAATCCGAGGGCATCGAGAACTGTTCCGCTTGTATCCAAGGTATGCGGCATCAGCATGGTTCCCGTTGCAACGGATATCATCACTTCGCACCTTACAGGAAGACCATCTCCTGTAAAAGAACTCATTGACAAAAAGAAAGCCGCGGGAGAGCCTGTTTACTACGGAGTAAAAGAGGCTGTGTTCCCATTCAATATGTTCCCTGAAGTCGATCCGGTACTTGGACCTGAGATGAGGTCAACCGGAGAGGTGCTTGGACTTGCCAAGACTCCGGGAGAAGCCTTCTTCAAGGCTGAGGAGGCTGCGAATGCTGCTCTTCCTACCAAGGGAGCAGTGCTCATATCCCTCAATGAGGAAGATAAGCCTGAAGCTGCAGAAATTGCCAGAAGCTTTGCTGATGACGGATTTAAGATATTCGCAACCGGCAAAACCTTTGAGTGCATTGCCGATGCCGGGATCGATGCAGTAAGGATAATGAAGAACTACGAGGGCGGAAGACCTAACGTCGAGGATGTCATCAAGAACGGTGATGTTCAGCTTGTTGTAAACACACCGATAGGAAGGCTGTCACTGCATGATGACGGGTACTTAAGAAGAGCTGCCATCAAGGCGCGCATACCTTATATTACAACAGTTGCTGCTGCCAAGGCTGCCGCAGAGGGCATCCATCAGGTAAAAGAGAACGGGTGCGGTAATATAAATTCGCTTCAGGAGTATCACAGTCAGCTTTAAGATATTAATGCCGACAGACTGTTAAATGGAGGTGATCCGGATGGGTGATGTTACTGAGAACAAGGATGATCAGAGCATTCAGCTGCTGACTCAGATACGTGATCTAAAAAAGAAACAGCTCATGTGGCAGAGAGTATCTGCTGCATGTCTGTTTGGTATTTTTGCAGTTCTTTTCATAACAGTGTCAATCATCATCCCAAGGGCTACAACGACTCTTTCCAACATCGATCAGGTATCGGGAGAGATGTATGAGACTATAGATGAGATCGACACAATGGTGGCTGAGATGACGACTGCCAGTACCAACCTGAACAAACTTGTTGATGATAATTCACAGGCTCTTACAGATGCGATCAACAATATTGCAGGTATAGACTTTGAAGGACTCAATAAGGCCATCAAGGATCTTAAGGACACGGTAGGACCAATGGCATCATTCTTTGGCAGATTCAGATGAGAGGAAGTTACACAGACAGTGGAAATCGAGACATCATCATTTTTTAATCTTTCACATTATGAATACGGGGAGGCGTACTTTGGAAGTCACAAGGGGATGAGATATCGCCTGGCAAGGGAGCCTCTTGAAATGGTAAAGTTTATTGCGCCTGAAAAGCGAAACCCCGCGACCCTGATGGCGAGCGTCTGGCCGGAGCCATACTCCTATGCTGATACCGAGAAAGCTCTCATTGTAAATGAGCACTTTGAGGTGAGTCAGGAGGGGCTGGAGGCAGCTGTGGCCTGGATCAATGAGCAGTACGAAAAAAATTACAAATAAAAAAAGGATTTTAAAGTCCCACGTCGAATAATATAACATGTGGGACTTTTTTTATATTAATTTATCTCTATATTCTAAGAGGACATAAATTGAAAATTCGAGAAAAGCTAGAAGAGAGAGAAACCAGCATCTTAAGCAGATACGCAACATTCAGCAGAAATTCCAAGGGAAGAGAAAAAGAAGAGAAGGAATGCGACATAAGGCCCTGTTTCCAGAGAGACAGGGACAGGATACTTTATTCCAAATCTTTCAGAAGGCTCAAGGATAAGACTCAGGTATTTCTGTCACCGGATGGTGATCATTACAGGACCAGGATGACACATACCCTTGAGGTGTCCCAGAATGCAAGAACCATTGCCAAGGCTCTTATGCTGAATGAGGATCTGTGTGAGGCGATTGCCCTCGGGCATGATCTTGGGCATACTCCGTTCGGACATGCGGGGGAAAGGGCGCTCAATGCGATCTGCCCGGAGGGGTTCAAGCACAATGAGCAGAGCCTTAGGATAGTTGAGAAGCTTGAGAACTACGGCAAGGGACTCAACCTCACCTGGGAAGTGAGGAACGGTATCATCAACCATGAGATGGAGCTCACTCCGGCAACTCTTGAGGGCAAGGTTGTCAGACTCTCCGACAAGATTGCGTATATGCATCACGATATGGACGATGCGATCCGCGGAGGTATTATCACTGAGGATGATGTTCCGGATGAACTGGCTCAGGTTATCGGACACAGCAATGGGGAGTGGCTTGATACTTTTATCCATGACATCATAGCTACCAGCATGGACAAGGACGACATAAGGATGTCGGATCCGGTATATGACGCTTTCCACAAGCTTAGAAAGTTTATGTTTGAGAGGGTCTACACCAACCCGATCGCCAAGGGGCAGGAGGGCAAGGTTGAGGAGATGATCAAGATCCTTTACAGATACTATGTCGACCACGTCGACAGACTGCCGGATTACCTCAGACAGATGATGGAAGAGGGAGAGGCTTCCAGGGAGAGGATAGTGTGTGATTATGTCAGTTCCATGACTGACAGATATGCGGTGTACATTTTTGAGAAGATATATGTGCCGCATTCCTGGGCAGTAATGTAGATGAACTGTTCAGATACAGAGTGCGCACTGTGCTGCGCATTTCGCAAGAACATGACAGAGGGGAAACAATGCGCTTTTCAACGGATATAATCGAGCAGGTGCGCTCACAAAACGATATTGTGGACGTGGTTGGGCAGTATGTCCATCTGCAGAAAAAGGGAGCCAGTTACTTTGGGCTTTGTCCTTTCCACAATGAGAAGTCCGGCTCGTTTTCGGTTTCGCAGAGCAAGCAGATGTATCACTGTTTTGGCTGCGGTGTTGGAGGAGATGTGATAAGCTTCCTCCAGAAATATGACAATCTTACCTTCTCTGAAGCGCTTAAACAGCTGGCAGACAGGGCAGGGATCAAGCTGCCGGAGCAGGATGACTCACCACAGGCAAAGGCCATGAGGGACAAGAGACAGATACTGCTCGACATCAATAAGGAGGCAGCAAATTTCTACTTCAGGAACCTTAAGTCCAAAGAAGGACAGAGGGGACTTGAATATTTCAGACAAAGAGAACTGACCGATGATACCATAAGACACTTTGGACTTGGCTATTCCAGCATAAGCTCAGACAGCATTGTCCGCTACCTTAGGAGCAAGGGGTATCAGGATGCACAGATCATAGATGCGGGACTCGCCTCTTTTGACGAGAAGAGAGGGTGCCACGACAAGTTCTGGAACAGGGTCATGTTTCCCATACTTGATGCCCAGAGCAAGGTCATAGGCTTTGGCGGCAGAGTCATGGGAGATGGCAAACCCAAGTACCTCAACTCGCCGGAGACGATGATCTTTGACAAGAGCCGCAACCTCTTTGGGCTGAACTACGCCAAGAATTCACGTGCAGGCTACATGATAATCTGTGAGGGTTACATGGATGTCATAGCAATGCATCAGGCGGGATTTGATATGGCAGTAGCATCCCTTGGAACCGCATTTACCCAGGGGCAGGCTATGATCCTTAAGAGGTACACCGATACGGTGATCCTCTCCTACGACAGCGATGAGGCCGGGACCAAGGCAGCGCTTCGCGGGATAGGGATTCTCAAAGACAGCGGTATCAAGGGCAAGGTTCTGGATCTTAGGCCCTACAAGGACCCCGATGAGTTTATCAAGAACGAGGGAAAAGAGGCATTTCAAGACAGGATAAAAAAGGCTGAGAATACTTTCTTTTTTGAAGTCAGAGTCCTTCAGCAGTCCTATGATATGAATGATCCTGTCTCCAAGACCGAATTCCACAAGTCACTTGCGAGAAAACTCTGTGAATTTGAGGAGCCTCTTGAGAGGGAAAACTACATAGAGGCGGTTGCGGCAAGGTTCAACATAGCAACGGGCGATCTCAGGAGCCTCGTAGCCGCGGTTGCAGCGCAGGGTGCTTCGGTAAAGCCGATCGTCAGACCAAAGTCTGGAACAGGCACTAAGAGAGCACCGGATGACGGAGCGAGAAAGAACCAGAGACTTCTTTTGACCTGGCTTACAGATGAGCCATCAATATTTCCCAAGGTCACAAAGTGGATCAGTCCTGAGGATTTCTCGGACGATCTGTACAGGAGCGTTGCTACTGAGCTATTTGCGGTGCTTGAGAAAGGGGAGTTTTCTCCGGCGCAGATCCTTGGCAAGTTTACCGACGAGGAGGAGCTTACCAGGATCGCTGAGATGTTCAACACCAATCTGACCCAGATAGATACTCCCGATCAGAGACGCAAGGCCTTCCATGATATCATTTATGGGGTGAAACAGGCCGGGTATGAGCGGCTAAGGAGCGAGCTTAAGCCTGACGATCCCGACTACCTCAGCAAGATGGTAAATGGCAAAAAGGAGCTTGAGAAATTAGTTCATGCGGATATTAATCCGGATGATTGATTTATAGATTATAGAATTTCTGAGGAAGTTCAATAAAACGAAAGGATAACTGCCTTAGCAGGGTATGACTTCTTGAACGTTCATTCAGAAACCCGCACTGGCTGCGGGTTTCGTGAGAACATGATTCGAGAGGCAAACAAGCCCAGCGACGCAGTCGCTTTAGGATGGCTTGTTTGCGGCATTTTTGAATCTTTGATTCAAGAATGCATGACTTCTTGAACGTTCATTCAGAAACCCGCACTGGCTGCGGGTTTCGTGAGAACATGATTCGAGAGGCAAACAAGCCCAGCGACGCAGTCGCTTTAGGATGGCTTGTTTGCGGCATTTTTGAATCTTCGATTCAAAAATGCATAATTTCCTGCCGGCAGAAAAAAGGAAAGGAATAAAATGGCAGCAAAGAAAGTTACTGAGAAAGAAACAGAGAAGAAGATTGCAGAAAAAAAGGAAACAACAAAAAAGGAGAGCACTGCTAAAAAGAGCGCGGCTAAGAAGGAAGAGAAGGTAGAGAAAGAAGCTACTGCCAAGAAGCCTTCAACGAGAAAGTCCTCCAAGGCAGCTGATCCTGCAAAAGAAGAGGTAAAGAAGGCAGGTAAAAAGACTTCCGGCAAGGCTGCCAAGGCTGGAGCCGAGTCCAAGGCATCTGCAGACGGAGAGATGGATGAGGCCAAGAGAGAGCTCTTTGACCAGAAGGTAAGGGATATACTCGCACTTGCCAAGAAAAAGAAGAATGTTCTTGAGTACTCCGAGATCAGTGATTTCTTCGCAGAGCTGAACCTTGGCGAGGAGCAGATGGACAACGTCCTCGAGGTTCTTGAGAATTCAGGAATAGATGTGCTCAGGGTTACGGATTCCGATGATGATGTGATACCTGATGATGATGACATGGTACTCTCTGAAGAGGACGAGGTCGATATGGAGAATATCGATCTGTCAGTTCCTGACGGCATAAGCATAGAGGATCCTGTCAGAATGTACCTTAAGGAGATTGGTAAGGTTCCGCTCCTTACCGCAGAGCAGGAGATCGATCTTGCCAAGGCGATGGAGGCAGGCGCTGACGCTGAGAAGGCTCTTTCCGATGACGAGGGCAAAAATGAGCTCACAGAGGAAGAGATCAAGGCGTACAAGCAGGCAATCTACGAGGGCGATGAGGCCAAGAAGCGCCTTGCGGAAGCCAACCTTCGTCTCGTTGTCAGCATTGCCAAGAGATATGTCGGAAGAGGAATGCTCTTCCTTGATCTTATACAGGAGGGTAACCTCGGACTTATCAAGGCTGTTGAGAAGTTCGACTTCAGAAAGGGATTCAAGTTCTCGACCTATGCAACCTGGTGGATCAGACAGGCCATAACAAGGGCTATCGCTGACCAGGCAAGAACTATCCGTATCCCTGTACACATGGTTGAGACCATCAACAAGCTCATCAGGGTAAGCCGTCAGCTCCTTCAGGAACTCGGACGTGAGCCGCTTCCGGAGGAGGTTGCCAAGGAGATGAACCTGCCTGTAGACAGGGTAAGGGAGATCCTCAAGATATCTCAGGAGCCTGTTTCCCTTGAAACACCTATCGGTGAAGAGGAAGACAGCCATCTCGGCGATTTCATTCAGGACGACAATGTACCCGTACCTGCCGATGCCGCAGCATTTACACTCCTCAAAGAGCAGCTTGTAGAGGTCCTTGACACTCTGACAGAGCGTGAGCAGAAGGTGCTCCGTCTTCGTTTCGGTCTTGATGACGGAAGGGCAAGAACCCTTGAGGAAGTGGGCAAGGAGTTCAACGTAACCCGTGAGCGTATCCGTCAGATCGAAGCAAAGGCACTTCGTAAGCTCCGCCACCCGAGCCGCAGCCGCAAGCTCAAGGACTACCTCGACTGATTGGACATGAGCATGAGTGAGAATATGAGATATGATGTAACAGCAAGGATGTCGGCAAGGCTCCTTGCTGTTGCTGATATGATGGGAAATGTATATAACGGCGCATCATGCGCCTTGGCGCGAAGATTTGAATGTGTGGCAGATGTCGGCTGCGACCACGGGTACGTCTCAATATATCTTGTGCAGAAAGGCATAGCCAAAAGAGCTATAGCCATGGATGTGCGGCAGGGACCGCTGTCTATGGCGAAGGAGAATATTTCTCAGATGGGACTTTCTGACAGGATCGATACACGTCTCTCCGACGGACTGACCTGCCTTAAGGATGGTGAAGCAGACGGCCTTGTAATAGCAGGCATGGGTGGAAGGCTTATTATGAGTATTCTGGAACATTCAGATATATCGTCGCTCGGAATAAAGATGGCGCTTCTGCAGCCTCAGTCTGAGCTTGAGTTGTTTCGGGAGTACCTTGGCAGTAAGGGATACGGAATAATTGATGAGCGCATTGTCCTCGATGATGGCAAGTATTATTTCCCGATGCTGGTGCAATTTTGCTGCAACCTGGATGACTTACAAGAGCAGGCAGGAGCTGAAGATAAGGTGAGAAAGCTTATAGCCGGAAGGGTCCCTGATGATGAGCTTGGCCAGACAGCAAGGCGCCTGTGCAGCCGCTACGGAGCACATAATATCCTGCGAGGCGATGCGTGTCTTAAGTCTTACCTTGAGCATGGAAGAGAGGTTGCGAAGTCTGTGCTCGCAAGCCTTGATAAGGAGCAGCACCCGGAGAGGGCAGGGCAGCTTGAGCAGGAACTTGGAGACATAGAGCTGCTTTTGTGAATCTGGCATGGCGACCAAAATTAAATGAAATTTATATAAACTTAGAATTATAACCGTCGTATATGCTACAATTAATACCGGGTAAGATGTTTGTGAAGATATTTCTTTTGAAAGGATGGTGCTTATGAGGAAATGGCTTAAAGCTTTTGTGTCGGTGCTGCTTATATTTACTCTGGCATTCACGTTTTCACCGGTGACTTCATCTGCAGGATATATTAAGGCAATCCATGCAAACACAGGATATGTGAAATGCGTATACTACAGGGGAGGCCCGGCCAAAAAAGCATCGTTCTCCGTCACATCCGCGATTATTCAGAAAAACTATCACGGATACGATATCTATGATGTATCCATCAAGATCAACAAACCGTATTTTAGCCAGAAGGACACCGTTGGTATATACAACGATCTTACGAGAAAAGGGAGCAAGACACTTTTGGACTTTGTTCCGGTATTTACAAACAAAAACGGTGGCACTCTGAAAGGTCTTAAGCGCAAACTTGTTTCTTCAGAGTATTCCAAGCCGTACAGATCTTATGGCAGGATCGGCAAAAGAAAGGTATGGGTCAATCACAGAAAGTATAATCGCTACAATTACAGGATATGGGTTCCCGCCAACCAGGAAGGCATCTATGTAGGAGTTGCGGGACTTGGATATGGTCAGCTCACAACAGTTACCTACAAGAAATACCTTGATGGCAAGCTTACCTATGGCGGAGCCGGATTTGGAAGCACCAAGAGCGGATTTGTGTATATCAGCAGGATCAGCTAAAGATACGAATAGATGAATAGCCACACCCCGGACTAAAAACAGTCCGGGGATTTTTTAGTTTATTTGTTCGTGTAAAAGCGGGTATAATAATAGTAAATTACTTGTTTCCATAATACTGTTATACGGACTCTGAGAAAGGAGAAGTCAATGCCTAAGATAACTATTAACTCAGTGGAAAAAGACTATGATAAAGGTACGACTTTTGAAGAAATTGCTAGGGACTATCAACAGCAATATGATCACAGGATCGCAGCCGTAATATTCAACGGCAAGATCCGTGAACTTATGAAGACAGTAAAAAAGGACGGGACTCTGTCTTTTGTCACCTACGCTGATTCCATAGGTTTTAAGACCATGCGAAGAACTGCCAGCATGATACTGATAAAAGCGACACATGATGTTATAGGATTAAAAAGACAGTCAGCGGTCAAAGTTGAGTTCACTATAGGAACCGGCCTGTACTGCACTGTCAAAGGGGTTCCTGTCACAGATGAGCTTGTTGACAAGATCACAAGGCGTTTTTCTGAGCTTGTAGATGAGAAACTTCCGATCAGCAAGAAGGTCTATCCCCTTGACGAGGCGATAGAGATATTCAAAAAGCAGGGCATGTATGACAAAGTAGACCTTCTTAAATACAGAAGAAGCTCTGAGATCAATATCTACAGGCTTGACGGCTTCTGTGACTACTTTTACGGATATATGCTGCCCAATACTTCTTATATAGATAAGTTCAAGATTGACAAGTATCACGATGGCATTCTTTTGACTCTTCCGGCCAGGACGTCGCCGGAAAATCTCGTTATGTCGGAGCCTAGGGAGAAGCTATTTAACACAATGATGCTCTCAAGCGACTGGGGCAGTATGATGGGAATCGACAACGTCGGAGATCTCAACAATGTTATCTGTGATGGCAG
The DNA here is from genome assembly GCA_946536145.1 of uncultured Butyrivibrio sp. Lineage (GTDB taxonomy): Bacteria > Bacillota > Clostridia > Lachnospirales > Lachnospiraceae > Butyrivibrio. The sequence continues at coordinate 4,139 of CAMNEA010000036.1, read as the reverse complement.
GATAAATGAGATGATTCTGGTGCAGGAAGCTCTGCAGGAGCGAAGGATCGGCGAGATCGCCATGGAGATATTCAAAAGGCTCGATGTAAAGTTTGTCATGATCGCGGGACCAAGTTCGTCCGGCAAGACCAGCTTTGCCAACAGGCTCTCAATACAGCTTCGGACGCTCGGGATGAATCCGCATCTGATCAGTCTTGACAACTATTTTGTGGACAGAGAAAAGACGCCCCTTAACGAGGACGGAAGCTATAACTTCGAGTGCCTTGAGGCGCTGGATGTTGAAAGGTTCAATGAGGACATGACAAGACTCCTTAAAGGAGAGCGGGTAGAGATACCGGAGTTTAACTTCATCTCGGGCAAGAGGGAGATGAATGGTGATTTCATTCAGCTTGGTAAGAATGACGTTCTTGTTATAGAGGGCATTCACGGACTGAACGAGAAGATGAGCTATGCTCTTCCTGCCAAGTCCAAGTACAAGATATACATAAGCGCTCTGACGACGCTTAACCTTGATAATCACAACAGAATTGCGACTACTGACGGGCGCCTTCTCAGAAGGATCGTCAGGGATGCAAGGACCAGGGGAGCATCTGCCAGAAAGACTATCAGCATGTGGGGATCTGTCAGAGCGGGTGAGGAGGCCAACATTTTCCCGTTCCAGGAGGAAGCCGACGCCATGTTCAACTCGGCTCAGATATATGAGCTTGCGGTCATCAAGACCTACGCGGAGCCGCTTCTTTTCCCTATCAGCAAGGATGAGCCGGAGTACTATGAGGCCAAGAGGCTTCTTAAGTTCCTGGACTACTTTGTCAGTGTCGACAGTTCGATGCTGCCAAAAAATTCGATCGTGAGAGAGTTTGTCGGCGGAAGCTGCTTTAAGGTATAAATATAAGGAGTAAATAAAGATGCAGGGATATACTATAACTAAGGAACAGGTTGAGACGATTATTGACAAGAAGTTTATAAGGCTGTTTGACCTAAGGTATGCTGAGGGCAGGCACTATTTTGATGCCACAAGAAGGGGACTTGACGATCTGGTTGCGGTAAAAACTGAGGATGAGTTTAAGAACATGCTGCCGGACGCAGTCAGCTGCGTAGTCATCATCGATAATGACGGAGAGGAGGAAAAGCTTCTTTTATCTTATGAGTACAGATATCCTGCAGGGAGGTTTCTGTTAAGCGTACCGGCAGGACTTGTCGACAAGGCAGATAAAGACGCACAGAATCCTCTGCTCGAGACCGCAAAGCGCGAGATACATGAGGAGACAGGAATTGTGGTAGATGAGAACAGGGATGAGCTGTCTGTTATAAATCCGCTTCTTTTCAGCACACCCGGCATGACGGATGAGAGCAATGCCCTGGTATTGGTTGTCCTGAAAAATGCTGATTTGTCTGCTCTGACCCAGGAGGGAGCAGAGGGGCAGGAGTGCTTTGACGGATTTGTCATGCTTGGAAAGGAAGAGGCGAGAAGAATCCTGAAGAATGGTGTGGACGATAAGGGACATTTCTATTCGGTATATACCTGGGCAGCACTGATGTGGTTTATCAGTGATATGTGGAAGAGGTAATACGGCTGGTCAGTTGTATATTAAGATATTGGAAAATAGTTCGGCTCTTTACTTATCTCCATAATATCGCTTGACAAGGCCTGCGCGGTTTTCTGCGCCGACTTTTTCATATAGATTCTTCATGTACCTGTAGAGCATTCTCTCTGATATTCCCAGCTTGGCGGACACAACCTTCATGCTTTCATCGGACTCCAGCAGCTTATGCATCACATCCCGCTCTCTGGGAGTGAGATTGTGGATGTCGCAAAAAGATTCAAAGGGATCCCGGGGATCGGCATTTTCTTCTGCCAAAGGCTCCTTTTCGGATTTCTTTTGCATGCCCAGATACAGCAAAAGAAACATACACATGATTATGCTGCCGGGTATGAGCCTTTCGATCAGTCCGCCTCGCTTAATCTGATAAAAAGCTATTCCTATGAATCCCTCAAACAGGCTGAGTGTCCTTCCGAGACATGCCCATATTTCAGGATGCGATGTCCTTGGCGCAAGAAACCAGAACGCAAGATTGAGATATCCTGTGTATACGCCGGCAAGGAAATAGAATATAGCAAGGCAGAGTCCGGTATTTCCTGAATTGTACACGCCCATGGCAAAAAAAGCATAGCAGCATAACACTGCGATATCCATGTGATTATGCTTTTTATGGTCTGCAAATATTCCTGTGAAAAAATATCCCGGGATCGCACAGAGCCTCTGCCATCCATACATATCAACAGTATTGGCTGCCTGTCCGGCGCTCCATGACTGTTCCATGTAAACTCCCAGAAGCATTGTCAGAAAAAACACGGAAAGAACCCGAAACTTATCCAGGGACAGAGCTCTTTTGTATTCCTGTGTTTCCTCAGAATAGGGAAGAGGATTCTGAAGGATATAATCCTTAGGATTTCGGATCACAAAGTATGCTATGACTCCTGTAAGCAGGGATAGCAACACCACATTAAAGAGCCTGTCATGAAGTACGGGGGTCATAAGAAACTGCAGGATATAAGGAACTGAAGCGCAAATACCCATTATGATGCCTGCATGCATGTTCATATAAAATTCCATAGCAACAAAATAATATACAGCCCCTCCAAGGCACCCAAGAGACAAGGCGGCAATATTTATCAGTGCAAAAGCAGGTAATAGATCTATGAGGAAAAGGATTCCGAGGATGGCGCCGGCAAAGAGGATATTCATCACAATGAGAAACAGCTGTCTTCCTCTTTCTCCTCTGATCATCATCCTGGAGGCACCGAAAAGAATGAAACCACCGCTCAGCAGAATATAGGTAAGATAATGTCCCTTGGACAACACGCCGTTCACTGTGCCTTCCAGATATGAAAATAATTGGAATTCAAACATGTATAAGGAAAAGATCAAGGCATATAATACCGGACTGCCTTTTTTGACAGAATTCTGTAACATATGTTATCTCCAGTGTTTATATTTTTTTTAGAATTTTTGGGGGCTTTGTAAAGCCGCATTTTATGCCTCTTTTACCGTGTTATCACATCATACATTGGCCATGTCATAAATATGAACCTACCCCTGAATGCTGCCTCGAACCTATAATTTCAGTAAGTCATGAAAGAGAGGTGATCGATGTGAAAAAGTGTAACACGAAACAATCAATAAAGAAGCTTCGTAAGATCTTAGGTCATGTATTGATTATAATACTTCTTGTCGGATCTATGGGAGTGACATTTTTGCCTGTGAAGGCATACGCATCTACCACGCAGAGGAAGGACAATAAAATAATAATTACAACTTCCAGTGAAACATTAGAGTTTGATGGGGTTTCACATCAATCGACTGTTTATGCCGGGCAAATAAAGAGAAATGGAGAGATTACATTAAATTATCTGTTTTCTGAAGATATTACCCGGGCATCAATTGTTTTTGATAATCTTCGCAAGGCATTGCCCAATCCATACAGTGACATGGTACCGTCAATCATAAACGAACAGACGAAAAAAGGTCTTAAGGAATTCTCAGCAACTTCAGTAAATAACCTGGATCTTAGTACTGTTACCGGGGACTGGACAGATGCCGGTAATATTGCTGCGCAGATATATAAGGGGGCAAATACTTCCGGTTCGTCGACTGGCTTAATGTATGATATAAGTGATGAATGTAAATCTTATATCGATGAGTCGGCTAAAGAGCGAGAGAATGGGTTGGATAATCCGGTTGCGGCTGACAAAAGATTTATCAGCCATCTTGGTACAAAAACAACAGATAATGTGAGTTTCCAGGTTATTGACGGACATTTAATAGAAGTTCATAATGTGAACCTTATATATTTGTCTGAAGCGACTACCCTGATCTATACAACTGTAAATGTTGTTGATAAGTCTGATTCTGAGGTGACAAAAGCTCCACAGGCCAAGGCTTTGATCGATAACGGACAGCCACAGGAACTTGTGACAGCGGGCACAGCCAAAGGCGGAAAGATGCAGTATGCTCTCGGGACAAAAGCCGAAGCCACAGGATCATATTCAGACTCAATTCCTACCGCATCCGGTGCCGGAACATACTACGTTTGGTATAAGGTTAAGGGGGATGCAAACCATACTGACAGCAAAGCAG
>CAMNEA010000035.1 GCA_946536145.1 uncultured Butyrivibrio sp. | reverse complement strand
CCCATTGGATTCTCTGAATATTTTTAAATATATGCGAAATGGTAGAAATTACTAAGGGAGAATTATCTTTCAGTTGAAACGTGCTAGCTTAAGCAAAGAAAAATGAATTGTTGCAATTGTCAGAAAAATGCAAAAATGCATCAGAAGCATGATCATATCCTGGTACACAGGGAACATATTAAAATTCTATGCTGATCCGTTTGAGGATTTGTATAATTAAAGAAATGAGCGGCTATGAATAGAGAAAAGATAGGATTTAGGGCATGTCTAAAAGCTATTGGCGAGGAATATGCACTTGCCAATAAGGAAAATATGATATTCAGCTGTAGCGATACGGAACAGGGATTGTTTTGTTTTCTTGGTATATCTGAAAACGCATATGAGAGTGACTCATTATGCTTAAGCAAGAACGTTGATGATTGGGATTATTATGCTTCATGTTATGTGTTGGAAAATGATGAAGTAGTAATGGATAAGTGTAAGCTTCCATCGTTGGTTTGAAGTATAATTTGGAATGATGATGTAAATGCGGCTTCTCAGCTTACAATGCTGGGAAGCTGTATAGAGATATCGTTAAAGAGCCTGTAATCATAATTTTTGAACTGTAGACTCTTTTATTTTTTGATTTGTGTGCTATCATTAGGTTAGCCTAAGCTAACAAGCTGAGGCGCTGATGAGTTTATGCAGAGCCGGTATGAGAAGAGTATTAAGGTATGAGGAGGATGCAGCGATGGGACTTTTTAAGAACTATGTAAGCCAGACAAGAAAGCCGGAAGGCGTTCTGGGGAAAATGATGATCAATGGTATGAACAGTGGTCATGCAAAGATGGCGGACTGGGGCATATCGCATCTTGAGGTCGGCGCGCCAAATGAAATGGTAGAACTCGGATGCGGTGGAGGCAGAAATGCCGGGGCACTAATGGAGAAGTATTCTTCGGCAAATATGACGGCTATCGACTATTCACCGCTATCTGTAGAAAAGGCTATGGAGTATAACAAGGCAATGATCGATAAAGGAAGATGTCAGGTTCTGCAGGGAGATGTATCCCACCTTACACTTCCTGAAGAAAAATATGATCTTGCTACAGCTTTTGAAACTATATATTTCTGGCCTGGTCTCGAAAAATGCTTTTCTGAAGTTGCCAGAGTCCTTAAACCGGGTGGAACGTTCATGATCGTAAACGAGTCAGATGGTACAGATAAAGCGAGTCTTAGTTTTGAGAAGATAATCGACGGGATGAAGTGTCATACTCCTGACGAGATAGAAAGAGCTCTAAAAAGCGCAGGCTTTTCAAAAGTGAGGACAGATCATCATGATTCAAAGCCGTGGATCACTGTAATGGCGGAGAAGTGAGGAAATTATATATAAGGAGACCTGAAGCACATGGATTTTCAGACAGTTATTGCAGCAATGATATTTGCCATAGCAATAATACTTTTTGATCAGTATGATGAAAAAGAAACTTCTCCACGGAGGCTCATGCTGCGGAGAGCATGAAGCGCCGGAAGAGAGGATGAGGGTGGCTGATAACTAACATAAACATACCATAAATGCAGTTATAACACCAATAGGCATATGAAACTTATCAAGTATAATCTGCATTGGATTATTGAAATGGCAATGACAATGTGGTAAGCTCCCTTTATGTTAGCTAATGCTAACTTGAGTAAATCATGTGAAAGTCCCGGAGCAGAGCACGAGCTGCTTCGGGGCAAATCTCTCAAAATCATACATCTAAATGTTTAGATGAAGAAAGGTGGAACCATGAATTATCTTGAGATTGAAAAGGTTATTGGAAGGGAAATCCTTGATTCAAGAGGAAATCCTACTGTTGAAGCAGAGATCACTTTGGTTGATGGAACAGTTGCAAGGGGGACAGCTCCCTCAGGAGCATCAACTGGAGAGTTTGAAGCACTTGAACTAAGAGACGGGGACAAATCCAGATACCTGGGAAAGGGTGTATCCAAGGCTGTAGATAATATAAACGGACCGATTGCAGAAACGATTGTAGGGATGGATGCATATGATATTTATGCCATTGATGCGGCTATGATAAAGGCAGATGGCACAAAGGATAAGTCAAAGCTTGGCGCAAATGCCATACTTGCAGTTTCAATCGCGGCAGCAAGGGCAGCATCGGCATCACTGGATATTCCGCTGTATAGATTCCTTGGTGGAATACAGGCAACAGACCTTCCGGTTCCCATGATGAATATTTTAAATGGTGGTGCACATGCTACAAATACTGTTGACACCCAGGAGTTTATGATCATGCCTGTTGGAGCGCCTTCCTTTAAAGAAGCACTAAGATGGTGTGCGGAGGTATTCCATGCTCTTTCAAAGATTCTTAAGAACAAGGGACTTACCACATCAGTAGGCGATGAGGGCGGATTCGCTCCCAACCTGACAAGTGATGAGGAAACTATTGAGACAATCCTTTCTGCAGTCAAGGATGCCGGTTATGAGCCTGGTAAAGATTTCATGATCGCCATGGACGCTGCTTCATCTGAGTGGAAGAGTGAAAAAGGAAAAGGCTTCTACAAGCAGCCAAAATCCGGAAAGGAATTTACATCAGATGAGCTTATTGCTCACTGGGAATCTCTTGTAGATAAATATCCCATTATCTCAATTGAGGACGGCCTTGATGAAGAGGACTGGGATGGCTGGAAGAGAATGACAGAGAAGATCGGCCATAAAGTTCAGCTTGTGGGTGATGACCTGTTTGTTACAAATACAGAACGCCTTGCTAAAGGAATTGAAAATGGCGCAGCTAATTCAATCCTTATTAAGCTCAACCAGATAGGTACCGTGTCGGAGACTCTTGAAGCAATCAAACTCGCCAACAAGAATGGATATACAGCAATTTCCTCACACAGATCAGGTGAGACAGCAGATACAACAATTGCAGATCTTGCAGTTGCCCTTAATACAAGACAGATCAAGACAGGAGCACCTTCACGTTCAGAACGCGTTGCTAAATATAATCAGCTTCTTCGCATAGAAGAAGAACTTGGGGAAGCAGCAAGATATCCCGGTATGAAGGCTTTTAATGTAAAAAAGTAATGCAAAACAACCAGAAGGAGGAAAAATCAGTATGAGTAAAGTAGCAGTTGTATATTGGAGCGGAACAGGAAACACAGAGGCTATGGCAAGTGCCGTTGCAGATGGTGCAAAGGGAGCAGGAGCAGAAGTTACACTCCTTAATTCGTCAGAATTCGGAGCAGACAAGGTTTCCGGATTTGACAGCATTGCCTTTGGATGTCCCGCAATGGGAGCAGAGGTTTTGGAGGAAAGTGAGTTTGATCCTATGTTTACAGCAGTAGAGGGTGCACTTTCAGGAAAGAAGATAGGTCTGTTTGGTTCTTATGGCTGGGGAGATGGCCTTAGAAATAGCAAAGCAGTACGACAAAGATCCTTCAAATGATTTTGCCGGAAAGATCAAATTCTGGCATGGTATTGCAATTAAAATGTTGATTTACGATAGGCCCTGGGGGAGCAGCCGTATTTTTTCTCAAAGACACGATAGAAGTAGGCGCTGTTCTCATAGCCTATCTTTTCAATGATCCGCTCCGTGGTCAGAGTGGTGTTCTCAAGATAATAGGCAGCCTGCTGAAGCTTCCTCTGCTGCAGGAGCTGCTTGAAATTGTATCCCGTATAGCTCTTTAGAAGACGGCTTAAATAGGCAGTAGTATAGCCACTTTGACGGGCAAATTCCTCAAGGGTACCGTTTCTGTAATTGTGATCAATGTACTCCAGGGCGCAGATGGTTATATTCTGACCCTTGGAGCGCATGTCTTTCAGGGTATCCGCTGACAGGGCAGCCAGGTTCATGAGAAGAAGGTCCATGGTGGTGAGGATTATAAGGTTCATGTCGTTGGAATGATTGATAAGAGTCCATATGAGGTTCTCCATAAGGTTTTCTACTGTGATGATTCCAAGGGTGTGATAGATGAGATAATCCTTCTGCCTTTTTTTGTCGGAAAGGGAAGAGATGATAAAGTCACGGAGAATGTTCTCTTTGTCGTAGGATGCGCTTCCCCTTGTAAAGAACTCCGGAAGGATTATGAAGTTTAGTGCCAGATCCTCTCTGTCACTTGGCATTATCTCATGCCTGGCATGGCGGTTCATAAGGAGGATATCCCCCTGTGTAAGGGTGAGGGTATCCCCGTCGACAATCCTGGTGGTGATGCTGCCCTTGAGTATAACCATCATCTCAATGTAGTTGTGCCTGTGCTCCGGGAAATAGGCAAAACGTGTGTGGGGGCGGATGGCGATGAGCTTGCCCTGCTCAAGAAGCTTGTTGCTGTCCACAACAAACTCATCCTCCGAGGTATAGATTTCTTTTTGGATGGAGCTTCTGCCGTTTAGCAGCTGCTCCTCTTCCTCTGTTATTCTGTACAGATTCTCAAGTATTTCTTCTCTCATAGAATCACTCCGATTTTATGTCAAATAAGGTTCCATTTTGCAATAGATAAGGTTCTGTAAAAAGAGCTTTGTGCATAATATTATAGCATCATAAATGACAATTGTATTGAGGGTTAAATATGAGCGAATATTTTCTTGCTATTGATATCGGAGCTTCCAGCGGAAGGCATATTATAGGCTGGGTGGACCATGGGAAAATGCATCTTCAGGAGGTGCACAGGTTCGAGAACAGACAGGTTATGGCAGACGGACATCTTTGCTGGGATATGGATAATCTTTGGCGCGGTGTTATAGAGGGGCTTAAAGCCTGCAAAGAGAAGAACATGGTTCCGGTTACCATCGGCATCGACACCTGGGCTGTGGACTTTGTCCTTCTTGACAAGGACGACAGGATGATAGGAAACCCCGTTTCTTACAGAGATGGGCGCACCACGAACATTGACGGGGAAGTTTATAAGATCATCCCGGAAAAAGAGCTGTATGAGAAAACCGGGATTCAGAGGCAGCCCTTTAACACTATTTTCCAGCTTATGGCGCTGAAAAAAGAAAGCTCCAAAGACCTGGAGGAAGCAAAGAGCCTTCTTATGATCCCGGATTATCTGAATTTCCTTCTTACGAAAGTAAAGAAGCAGGAGTACACAAACGCCACCAGCACCGGTCTTGTGAACGCCAAAACCAATAGCTGGGATAAAGAACTGATAGATAAACTGGGACTTCCGCAAAGACTTTTCGGAGAGCTTTCTCTTCCGGGAACTGTGGTCGGAAAGCTTAGTGAAGATATAGCCGGGGAAGTGGGCTTTAGCAGTACGGTCATCCTTCCCGCGACCCACGACACAGGCTCTGCATTCCTCTCGGTGCCTGCAAGGGATGAGACTTCCGTATATCTCTCCAGCGGGACCTGGAGTCTTCTTGGGATAGAGAATGCATCGCCCATAATATCAGAGGAAGCAAGAATAGAGAACCTGACCAATGAAGGCGGGGCTTTCTACAGATACAGATTCTTAAAGAACATAATGGGGCTGTGGATAATCCAGTCGGTAAGGCGGGAACTCAACGGCAGCGAATATGTGAAGGGCAAAAAGAGCAGCTATGCCACCGGCAGAAATTACAGCTTCCCGGACCTTATTGAAGAGGCAAAGAAATGCGAGGGTTTTGCCGGAGTAATAGATGTCAATGATGACTCTTTTCTTGCGCCTGTCAGCATGATAGATGCCATAAAGGATTACAGTAAGAAAAAAGAGCTTCCGGTACCCCAAAGTGTAGGACAGATCATGCAGTGCGTATACAAAGGACTGGCTCTGTGCTACAGAGATACTGTAAGAAAGCTTGAGGACATAACCGGTAAAAGAATCACCGGCATCAATATAATCGGCGGAGGGTGTCAGGACGAGTATTTAAACAGCCTGACTGCCAAGGCATTGGGGCTGCCGGTTTACGCAGGACCAATCGAGGGAACTGCAATAGGGAATCTTGTGATACAGATGATAAGCACCGGAATATTTGAAGATCTTTCCGGGGCAAGAGATTGTATCTATAACAGTTTTGACATAAAGACCTATCGATAAAGAAAATGGAGGATTACGGATGAGCTACGAAAACGCAAAAAAGAGCTATGCTGCAATTGGTGTTGATACCGATGCTGCGATAGAGAAACTTAAAAAGGAGCAGATTGCGCTGCACTGCTGGCAGGGGGATGATGTCAGAGGGTTTGATACTGACCCCGAAAAGCCCCTTACAGGAGGAATTCAGACAACGGGCAATTACCCCGGAAGAGCCGGAACCCCGGAGGAGCTGATGGCTGACATTGATGAAGTATTAAAGCTTATCCCAGGAAAGGCCAAGCTTAACCTTCACGCCAGCTATGCCATTTTTGATGAGGAGAACGGAGGATGGGTAGACAGGGACAAGCTTGAGCCTAAGCACTTCAAAAAGTGGGTGGATTTTTGCAAGCAGAGAAACCTTGGCTGTGACTTTAATCCCACTTTCTTTTCCCATCCCAAATGCGATCCACTGACTTTGTCTTCACCGGATGAAGAGACAAGAAAGTTCTGGATAGAGCATGGCAAGGCCTGCATTCGTATTTCCTCATATCTTGCTAAGGAGCTTGGGGAAACCTGTGTCATGAACATCTGGACCGGTGACGGTTTCAAGGATATCCCAGCTGACAGAAAGGGACCAAGAGACCGCTACAGGGATTCCATCGAGCAGATACTGTCAGAGCCCTTTGATTTTAACCTGGTAAAGCCATGTGTAGAGTCCAAGGTATTCGGCATTGGAGTTGAGTCCTACACGGTTGGAAGCGCTGAGTTTGCCTTGAGCTTTGCGGCAACACACAAGGATAAGTGCATTCCGCTTATGGATAACGGACACTACCACCCAACAGAGGTTGTAAGCGACAAGATACCGGCTCTTTTATCCTTCTTCCCCAATATCGCTCTTCACATCACAAGACCTGTGCGCTGGGATTCCGACCATGTTGTGCTCTTTGATGATGAGACAAAAGAGATAGCGAAGGAGATTGTGCGCTGTGGCGGACTTGAGGGCTCGGTATTCATGGCTCTTGATTACTTTGATGCATCGATAAACAGGATCAGCGCCTGGGTGACAGGCTACAGGAACACACAGAAGGCTCTTTTATATGCCCTTCTCTCACCTAATGAGGAGCTTAAAAACCTGCAGGATAGTGGAAACTTCACAGAGCTGATGGTTCGTATGGAAGAGCTCAAGACCATGCCCTTCGGAGAGGTGTGGAATGAGTATTGTCAATGCTGTGGTGTTCCCGGCGACGGCAAATGGTTTGAAGAGGCTAAACGCTACGAAGATGAAGTGCTTTCAAAGAGAAGCTGAAGTAAGTAGATAACGGATAGGAGATGACAAAAAAATGAGAGTTTTAGATGCGGAATTTACAAAGGGATTCATTCGCATGGCGGATGATGGATGGCAGCAGGGCTGGCATGAGAGAAACGGTGGAAACCTCTCCTACAGGATGAAGCAGGAGGAAGTTGATGCAGTAAGAGAAGATTTCAAGGAGGGACAGTGGCAGGATATAGGAACCGTTGTTCCGGATCTTGCCGGAGAGTTCTTTCTTGTGACCGGCTCCGGAAAGTTCTTCAGAAACGTGATAATAAAGCCTGAGGACAGCCTCTGCATAGTCGAGATAGATGAAAAGGGAGAAAAATACAGGATAGTCTGGGGACTTATAAACGGCGGAAAGCCAACCTCCGAGCTTCCTTCACATCTTATGAACCACGAGGTTAAAAAGAGAGTTACAAACGGCAGATACAGGGTCATCTATCATGCCCACACCACAAACACCATTGCCCTTACCTTTGTGCTTCCCCTGGAAGATAAGGTGTTCACAAGGCAGTTATGGGAAATGGCCACAGAGTGTCCCGTTGTATTCCCTGACGGAATAGGCGTTGTGCCATGGATGGTTCCCGGGGGAAAAGAGATTGCTGTTGCCACCAGCAGACTGATGGAAGACTACGATGTTGCAATCTGGGCCCATCACGGAATGTTCGCAGCAGGGGAGGATTTCGATCTCACCTTCGGTCTTATGCATACCGTGGAAAAATCGGCAGAGATACTGGTTAAGACCCTCTCAATGACAGGGATCAAGAGACAGACCATCACCACCGACAATTTAAGACAGCTGGCAAAAGACTTTGGCGTTACACTGCCTGAGAAGTTCCTGTAAGGTCTTTTACCTGTTCCTACTGGATGCAGACTCCTTTCGATAAGCGGAAGGAGTCATTTTTGTGTGCCTTTTAAACTGGCGGATATAGTGCTCCGTGGTGTCATATCCAACAGCTTCAGCTATGGTGGCAACACTCATGGTAGAGTTGGCAAGAAGATCCTGACTCCGCTCTATTCGCACGGTCCTGAGGATCTCGGTGTAGGTCATGCCCGTCAGCTCTTTTATCAGCCTTGAAGTGTACTCGTTGGAATAATGGAATTTCTCGGAGAGGTCTGAGAGAGTTACCTCCTTGTAATTCTCCTGAATATACTGGATAAGAGCATATCGCTGTACATCTATACGGCTGTCAAACAGCGGCATCTGAACAGATTCCGAGTAGTTTCTTATTATCAGATAAAAATCAAGAAGCAGGGTATTTGTGATGGCCTGGTAGTGGTATTCCTGTCTGTTGAGGGATTCTGTCAGCATCCAGATAAAGGAAGTAGCTATACCCTCATCGGAGCCTGTGTGGAACATGATGTAGTCGTTGGCCTTCTTGGCATAAATATTGTTCAGGAAAAAAGAGCTGAGTATATTCGGGGTGTTCAGGAAGGAATAGAACATGGAATGTAAAGTATCCCTTCTAAGCATTATGTTTATGACTATGGTGTCGTCAAACACGCTGATGGAGTGTTTGATCCCAGGAGGAATAACACAAAAATCTCCTGTACGCATCTCGATGGTTCTTCCAGAGATGGTCTGGGAGCACTTGCCGTCATAGACGTAGCTCAGCTCAAAAAAGGTATGACTGTGCTCAATGGCCGGTGAATACCTTTCGTGTTTTTGTACCACTATACTGTCATTATTTGACAGATCGAAAAAGAAGGAATCTTCGAATACCTCTGGTATTGTCTCGGGCTTTTCCAGGATCAGAAGGTGTCTGTCTAGAACAAACTTCATATCAAGACCATTAAGAAAAGCCTTCAGGCTGTCTTTGTCCATCCTGGCAAGATAGTAGTCTCTGTAAAATTTCTCAACTTCGGTAATGTCGTATATGTGCTGCTTTACCGCTGTATAATCCATATCCTTAATTCCCTTATATATCTGAAATGAATGTCCGGTTAAAACAGCTAAATAATACCCCTAATGAAGGCGAATGTCAAAAAAGTTCATATTAGTATCCGAAAAAGTAGATTTGCATCATAATAAGTCAATAGAATTGAGCGATTATGTGAATTATGCAAAAGCCATTTGCTCAATATAATAAATCCATAAACAAGCAATGTCTCAGACAGAAAGGATTCATTGGTTATGAATACTCCGATTCTGGAAATGAAAAACATAACAAAAAAATTCGGAAGTGTGACTGCTCTAAACGGAGTAAACCTTGAGGTTTTCCCTGGAGAGATAAGAGGTCTCATAGGTGAGAACGGTTCGGGCAAATCCACCATATCTTCCATCGCGGCGGGAATGCAGAAGGCAATCTCGGGACAGATGTTGTATGAAGGAAACGCCTGGGAGCCCGAGAGCATGATCGATGCTCTGAACAAAGGTATAGGAATGGTGGTCCAGGAGAGCGGAACAATAACAGGGATCACCGTTGCGGAAAATATATTTCTGGCAGAGATGAAAAAGTTTAAAAAGGGCCTCCTTGTGGATAGAAAAAGACTCTACGAGGATGCGGACAGAGCCCTTTCCAATATAGGAATAACCTCCATTTCCGGAAGGGATATGATGGACAGCCTTTCCTTCCAGGAGAGGAAGCTGGTGGAAATCGCCAAGGTCATACTTAAAAAGCCCAGGATCCTGTTGATAGATGAAACCAGCACGGCACTATCTCATGACGGAAGACAGATCATGTACGGCATCATGAAAAAGATGAAGGAAGAGGGTGGTTCTGTTATTTTTATCTCCCATGATCTGGAGGAAATAATGGAGGTCTGCGACACTCTGACAGTCCTTAGAGACGGTAATCTTATAAGGACCTTCGCTAAAGAGGAATTTGATGAAAATCTTATAAGGACCAGCATGATAGGAAGAGAGCTAGAGGGTGATTACTACAGACCGGACTTTAACTGCAGCTTCCTTGATGAAGAAGCCATCGTGGTAAAGAATCTGTGCTTTTATGACAAGCTTAAGAATGTGTCTCTTACACTTCACCGGGGAGAAATTCTGGGAATTGGAGGACTTGCAGACTGCGGGATGCATGAGCTTGGAGAGGCTATATTTGGAGCTCTTAAACCCGAGAGCGGCGCCGTCATTTCCCCAAGAGGGAGGCATATAAAGTCTCCCCACAACGCAATGACTGACAAGATAGGATATGTATCCAAGGACAGAGATAGAAAATCACTTTGTCTTGAGGCCAGCATCAAGGACAATATCGCAGTTGCGGGAATGAACATATTCAAATCCGGGGCGGGACTTATAACCAGGTCCGCGGAAAGGAAATATGTTGACGAGCAGATTGATGCCCTTAGGGTCAAATGCTCGGGGAGAGATCAGGTAGTAGCACAGCTTTCCGGCGGCAACAAGCAAAAGGTAGTCTTTGGAAAATGGATAGGTTGCGGCAGTGAGATCCTGATACTGGATTGTCCCACGAGAGGCGTGGACATCGGTGTCAAACAGGCAATGTATCAGCTTATGTCAAAGCTTAAGAGCGAAGGAAAAGCCATTCTCATGATAAGCGAAGAACTTCCTGAACTCATTGGGATGAGCGACAGGGTCCTTATTATGAAGAACGGTGAAATAACAGGAGAATTTAAGCGAAGTAAAGATCTGTCCGAGAGCGACATCATAGGATGCATGATCTAGGAGGCAAAAGAAATGAATATAAAGAAAAACATAAACAGGCAGAATATCATAGCTCTTTTGCCCCTGGCGGCGCTGGCGGTGCTCTTTTTGATCTTCTGCACCATGGTGAATGCAAAGGGTTATAGACTTGATATGTATCTGAAGATCGTGTTCAATGAGGCGCTGGTTCTGGCGATCGTAGCGACGGGAGCAACCTTCATCTATACCCTTGGAACCTTTGATATCAGTCTTGGCGCTTCCACGCTGTTTTCGGCAACTCTCGGAGTAATGGTCTACAACAAAACAGAGAATATAGCGCTGATGATGGCGGTGATACTCCTTACGGGAATTGTGTGTTCGCTGCTCAATTCTGTATTGGCCTCAATCTTCCACATACCGGCCTTTGTAACCACGGTCGCAATGATGTCAGTACTGTCAGCTGTATCAGCTCAGATAATTACGGTGAACGGAGGAGCGCTGGGCGGGATAAACATTCCCAGCAGCGTAGTAAAGCCCTTTGACAATATGCCCTTCAAGATAGCGGTTCTTTTGCTGTTCTTTGCAATCTCAGTCTTTGTATTCGAGTTCACAAAGGCAGGAAGAAGGATGAAGTTTGTGGGAGGGAATCCCCTCTGCGCCTATCTTACCGGCATCAAAGCCGACAAGTACACGATACTGGCTTTTGTGATGGCAGGTATCGGTATAGGGCTCGGAGCATTCCTTACTCTTGTATATACCCCTTCGGTCACTACGACAACGGCTTCAAGTATAGGAATGAATATCTTTATAGCCATAGTATTTGGTGGAATGCCCATATCGGGAGGAGCAAGATCCAAGATATACGCCGCACTGGTTGGAGGCTTCTCATATATGCTGCTTAACGACATTTTGGAGATTGTGATAGATTCCAGTGCAGCATACGGAATAACACAGGTGATCAGCGCAGTTTTCTTCCTGATAGTGGTCTATATCACAGGAATGAATTACAAAACCGCACTATTACCAAGATAAAGAACTTTTGAAAAACGGAGGAAGAATTATGAACAGGAAAGTAACAAAGGTACTCGGACTTGCCATGGCAGCAGCCATGACCGTAATGACAGGCTGCGGCAGCAGCGCACCTGCTGCGGTTTCAGACACAACAGATAACAGCGCTGATAATGCGGTTGGAAGTGAAACTTCCGTAGATCAGGGTGAAACCCGTAAGATCGGTGTACTTGTTGCAGACGTCAGCGGCGAGGAAGCACTTGGATTCAGAAACTACTACGAGAAATATATTCAGAACAACTACAATGTAACCTTTGATTATACAGATGCTCTTGCAAGTGCTGAGGATGAGAAGGCAGCCATCGAGAAGTTTGCATCAAAGGGATATGACGCTGTTATCTCACTTTCAAGCAGTGACAGAGTTCAGCAGATTGAGACCTGCGAAGAGTATGGCATCTACTATGCAGTTGCATCCGGCGTACTTGATGAGAGTCAGTATGAGACCTACAAGACCTATGAGCATTTTGTCGGCCAGGTTGGACCTTCAAACGAGACAGAGTTTGAAGCCGGCAAGGAGATGGGCAAGTATTTTAAGGATAAGGGCGTAAAGAGCGTTGCCATCTACGGAGCGTTTATCCCCAATCCTATGCACGTATACCGCGCAGCAGGTGTGATCGCCGGACTTGGTGATACCTATGGCGGAACAGATGATATGAACGGTATGATCGGACAGATATTCCAGGATCAGGGTGTTGACCTTACAAAGGTTTCTGGAGATGTTGAGGTGATAGCTTACCTTCAGGGATATGGCGACACAACCACCGACGAGCTCAATGCAGCGATCCAGAAAGCACCTGAGGCATTTATCTCAGTGGGAATGGCAACAACCTTCTTTGCTCAGACACTTAGTCAGGAGAACATTCCTTTTTCAGATATTGACTCCTTTACAGCCATGAACAGCGAATCAATGAAGAATGGCTCTCTTGAGTATCTTGCTGGCAAATATTCATCTTCCATCGGACCTGTATTCGCTCTTGTAATGGATGCGATTGACGGAAATGTTATTAGAGATCCCGAGGGAAATGCTGTCTCCTTCACACAGGGCTATCTTGTGGCAACAGACGCAGAATCCTTTGACAAGTACTATGTAAACGACAACGGAGATACACCTATTTTTGACAAGGCAAGTCTTGATGGCATTATCGGTCAGGACGTTACCTATGATGATGTAAAGGCACTTATCGAGAGTAAATGATGAATGGAGGCAGTTCATGAGCACCCTTAAGAAAATTTTAAAGATATTGGCAATCCCTGCTGCTGTGGCAGTGGTGTTGGAAGGAATATGCCTTGCAAACGGGCAGACTATCATATCGGGAGCAAAGAGCTTTGATAACTTTGTGGTGTATACCGCCATCGTTATGATCACCACCATGGCGCTCTCCATAAACTTAAACAGCGGAAGATTTGATTTTTCCCTGGGAGCAATGGCAGGACTCTCATCTGTGATAGGTGCAAAGATTACCTACAGTTTTCTCAAAGGGGGCTCCGGTTCTGCACTTCTTATGCTGGTGATAACGGTTCTTGCGGGAGCACTGCTGGGACTTATATCGGGAGCCGTGTACTGCGCTTTGAGGCTTCCGCCCATCATCGTCTCTCTTGGTGTGACCCTGGTATATGAGGGAATAATGTATACCATAACAGGCGGAAAATACCTTATGAGTGAGGTTCAGAACAGATCCATGTCAGGATTTGTGGGGACCTGGGTCTACGCAGCCGTTATCATTGCGTCGGTTCTTATCTTTATGATCATTGTCTTTGAGCGGACCTCCTTCGGCTATGATTACAACGCCCTTAAGTCAGGACAGAAGGTAGCTGTAGCCACCGGCATCAATGAAGTTAAAAACGCCCTTATCTGCTACACGATCTGCGGCGGACTCATGGGACTTGTGGGTATGCTGAATGCCGCAAGAAATACCACTATAAACGGAGGTCAGCTGAATTTTGGAAGTATAGCCATAATGTTCACGGCCTTCCTTCCAATGTTCATTGCAGGCTATATCGGAAGATTTGGAAATGAGAAGGTTGGCTTTTTGCTTTCTGCCCTGTGTATGTCCCTTCTGAATTCCACCTTTGCGGTTTTCTCAAACCAGATAAATGCCACGACTCAGTCGATCATAAACGCAGTACTGCTGGTGATCTTCTTAATCTATTTAAACAATAATCATTTGATCAAGAGAATATTTGCACATGTATAACGAGAAATTATTACGGGAAGCGACAGCTCTTTTCCCTGAAATAAAGAAAAATAAGATAAACGAATGTAAGTGTATCGACTTAATGAAGGATGGGGATGTCATAAAAAGAGATCCCCGTCCGGAATATAGGTCTATTGCACTGAAAAAAGACGACTCCATCATCCTGGATTTTGAGGACCACTATGTGGGATACCTGACCCTGGACCTTGGCTATGAAGGGGCTCATCCCGACTCCCCGGTACTTCTGAGGATCCGTTTTGCGGAAAGAGAGATCGAGCTTTTTGAGGATGCCTCAGAGTATAAGGGCTGGGTATCACCGGCCTGGATCGAGGAGGAGCTGATCCATGTGGACATAGTGCCCTCAGTTGTGGAACTTGACAGGAGATACTCCTTCAGATATGTCAGGATAGAGGTGGTCGATATCAGCTCCAGATTCTCCTTAAGGGTAAATGATGCAGCAATCACAGCAGTATCCTCTGCCCCGGATGAAGCTCTTTTGCCCTTCTACAGCAGT
Organism: uncultured Butyrivibrio sp.; assembly: GCA_946536145.1. GTDB lineage: Bacteria > Bacillota > Clostridia > Lachnospirales > Lachnospiraceae > Butyrivibrio. Next base: position 12,601 of record CAMNEA010000035.1, on the reverse strand, counting down.
GATGAGTTGGATATGGAAATTGACAGGGTGGCTGTAAAAACACTCCATGACTGTATGCAGACAGTCTTTGAGGATGGACCCAAAAGGGACAGAAGACTATGGATTGGAGACCTGCGAATTCAGGCTCTGGTGAATTATGTCACATACAACATGAATGACATGGTAAAGTCAAATCTTTATCTGTTTGGAGCTTTAACCCAGGAGGACGGACGGGTGGGAGCATGTATATTCCTTGATCCGAAACCTGAGGTCGATGACACGAACATGTTTGACTATTCCCTGTTCTTTATCGTGATTCTTCTGGATTACTACAAAAAGACCGGGGATAAAAAAGCTGTGCTGGATCTTTTTGATGTATGCAAAAGACAGATTGAGCTGGCTAGGCAATGCCTGGATGAGCGCTTTGTGGTAAGGGACTCGGATGTTCTTGGCTGGTGCTTTGTGGACTGGAATCTTGCCCTCAATAAGCAGGCCTCCGCGCAGGGAATTTTCATGTATGCTCTTGAGGCGGCTATCGAGCTTGCCCAGTGCGCAGGAGATGTTCTTGCGGAAGAGGAATATGCGCAGCTTTACCTCAAGCTCAAAGAAGCTTCCAACAGATTCCTTTTTCATGTTGAGAAGAAGCTCTATGTAAGCGGAGCAGAAAGTCAGATCTCTTTTGCCTCGCAGATATGGATGGTGCTTGGAGGAGCAATGGAAGGTAAGGCAGCAGAACGCCTCTTTGACAGAATGGAGGCCTGCCCTGAAGCGATTACCATGGTGACTCCCTACATGTACTATAACTACATAGATGCACTTATTAAAATTGGAAAAAAAGATGTGGCTCACAGGAAAATGTCAAAGTACTGGGGAGGGATGGTGGCAAATTCCGCCGATACCTTCTGGGAACTGTATAATCCGGAAAATCCCAACGAGTCGCCCTACGGGGGCACCATTGTGAACAGCTACTGCCATGCATGGAGCTGCGGACCGGCATATTTTTTGAGAACCTATTTTAATGATACAAAGGATGAACTGTAAATGAGCATAAAGATTGATTATAAAGCAAACCCGTTCTACCTTGATGATGATGCGATAAAGTGGGTAGAGGATACCTTTGCCTCTATGACAGAAGATGAGAAGTGCGGGCAGGTATTCTGCCCCATGGGTTTTTCTAATGACGAAAATGTTCTTCGGGGCATAGTTGAAGGCGCAGCTGTGGGCGGAATGATGTACAGAAGCGGCCCGGCAAAAGAGCTGAGAGCTACCCACAAGAAGATTCAGGACATGGCAAAGATCCCTCTTCTTATCGCTGCCAATACAGAGTCCGGAGGAGACGGACTCTCCTTTGAGGGGACAAGTTTTGGAAAGCCAATGGCGGTAGCTGCAACTAACGATTCGGAAAACGGATACCGGATGGGATATGTTGCCTGCAAAGAAGGCGCAGCTCTTGGGCTTAACTGGTCCTTTGCACCTATCGTGGATATCAACAGGGAATTTCACAATCCCATAACCAATGTAAGGACCTTCGGAGATGACCCGAAGAAGATCGAAGCCTTTGCCTCAAGATACATGGAGGGAGCCGATGAATGCGGCGTTGCGGTATCAATCAAGCACTTTCCCGGAGACGGCATAGATGAGAGGGACCAGCACATCGTTACAAGCGTTAACTCACTGAGCGTCAGGGAGTGGGATGAGAGCTTTGGCTATATCTACGGATCGCTTATAGGCAAGGGTGCAAAGACCGTGATGGTTGGGCATATCGCGCAGCCTGCCTATGTAAAGGAGATTAACAGGGATGCCACAAGAGAGGAGATGCTTCGGCCCGCCTCTCTTTCAAAGGAGCTTCTGAAGGGGCTGCTTAGAGACAAACTAGGCTTTAACGGTCTTATCATAACTGATGCGACCCCGATGGTGGGCTTTACTTCGGCAATGCCAAGGAGCAGAGCTATCCCTACGGCAATAATGAGCGGCTGCGATATGATCCTCTTTAATAAGGATCTTTCCGAGGATATCGGCTTTTTGAAGGAGGGACTAAAAAGCGGTCTTCTGACAAATGAGCGCCTTGATGAGGCGGTTCTTCGCATTCTTGCCACAAAGGCCTCACTGGGGCTTCATGTAAAGCAGAGGGAAGGAAGACTTGTCCCCTCAGAGGATGCCATAGGCATTGTGGGCTGCAGTGAGCATAAATCCTTCGCAAAAGAGGTGGCTGATAAGGCCATTACGCTTGTAAGAGATGAAAAGGCTCTTTTGCCTGTAAGCCCGGGTAAGTATAAGAGGATATACCTTAATGTTATAGACAAAGAGATGGATCCATGCAGCGATTTTGCGCTGATGTGGAAGGAAAAGCTTGAGAAGGAAGGCTTCGAAGTAACCGTAAGGGACAGAAGAACGCGGATAACACCAATGGACTTCATGGATGTCGAAAACCTTCCGGACAAGAAGAAAGCTCTTTTGAATGAGATGTACAGAAGCGTTTCCGAAATGAAGAAGGATTATGACCTGTATATCTATGTCTGCAACATGGAGAATGCATCCAATAACACCACACTGCGCCTTAACTGGAATGTGCTCTTTGGCCTTGGTGATGATGCTCCCTGGCATGCAAAAGAGATACCGATGATAATGATCTCCACCGCATACCCCTATCATCTTTTCGATGCACCCATGATCGGAACCTATATCAATGCATACAGCGGCAATGAAGACTTCTGCAGAGCCGTGATCGAAAAACTCATGGGAAGATCTAAGTTTGAGGGAGTAAGCCCCATAGATCCCTTCTGCGGAAAGAATTACATATAAAGATAGGTGAAAGGATGGACAAAATGAATATAAAAGGGATAATCTTTGACCTGGACGGAGTCATCTGCAGCACCGATGAGTATCACTATCAGGCGTGGAAATCCATCGCGGATGAAGAAGGCATATATTTCGACAGGAATATAAATGAAAGACTCCGGGGAGTCTCAAGGGCTGAAAGCCTTGAGATCATACTTGAGAGAGCGACTGCTTCATACAGCCCGGAGCAAAAGATTGCTCTCATGGAAAAAAAGAACAATATCTACAGAGAACTTCTAAAGAATATGGGGCCCGGGGATGTCACTGAGGAAGTGAGAAGCACCTTAAGGAAACTTAGAGAAAAGGGATATGGTCTATCCATTGGCTCTTCCTCTAAGAACACAAGGTTTATCCTGGAGAGGACAGGCCTTACTGATTCCTTTGACGGAATCAGCGACGGCAACATGATCTCCAGGTCTAAGCCCAATCCCGAGGTGTTCATAAAGGCAGCTGGTATCCTGGGGCTTAAAAACGATGAGTGCCTTGTGATAGAAGATGCTGTCTCCGGCATAGACGCGGCAAATGCAGCGGGCTTTCACAGTGTTGGAATAGGCCCTGCTGCGGAGTGTGAGGGAGCAGAGTTTAAAATACAGAACTTATCTGAAATTTTGGATATTTAGTTTCAAAAATTAATAATTTCCTTTAAAACAAGAGAAGAGACTTCAAAATGGATTTCCGAAAGGCAACAATAGTAATCTGAAGATGAGCTTAAGATAGGGCGTATAAACTGATTTACAATCTGTGCATGGAGGTGAGAGCAAATATGAACCAATATGTTACAGGCACTGTTATTAAGGAACTGCGAGAAAAGAATAAGATGACGCAGCTTCAGCATACCCAAAAGCTGGGAGTAAGTGATAAAAGCATCTCAAAATGGGAAAACTCTATCTAAGCCGGTTAAAGAAAAAGAGCAGGCAAGGTTTGATAGTCTTATGAGGGAATTCGGAGTGAGCAAATAAGGTTGACAAAAATGTTTAAGAAACAGCACAATTTCGCATTAGGAGTGGATAGGGAAAAGAATATTTTCAGACAGATACATCTTTCAGGGCATGGCAGAAACGAGAATGATGCAGAGCATGCCAAGCAACATGGCTCAGAGCGTACATCAGGGGGATGAGATATGAAGAAGGTTAGAATTACAGTTAAGAAGATTGCCAGGTACGAGGATCTTATGGCAGAATATGAAAATCCGATTGAACACGCTTGTTCTATGGAACTTGGGCAGACTTTTACCTGCAATGGATGGGAAAAACCAGAAGGCTTTTGTGAAAGTGCATGGGAAACAGTTTCACCGTTTGTAATGACTTTGGCCCATGGCGGGGAGAATTTCTATGACGGTTGGATGAAAAATCCCAGGTCTGCAATGATTTCCTGCAATGATGGATTCAGACCTGTGAGTTTTTTGATTGAGACGATAGATGAGGATAGTGAGTAACGCTGATATTAAGGTGAACATCAATGGCCTTGAGTCCTCTAACGCAGACCTGATGCTTGATTCGACTTTTGAGAGCGCAGAGGCGCTTAAGGGATATTCTGTACATCCTGAGCATGTTGCAGTGGCTGATTCCAAGGTAAGACCTTATACCAAGGTTAGAAGCTGTCTGGATTATGAGGTTAAAAAAGGTAAGGTAGATAGAGATTACGGGTTGAGGAGATTTGGATATGAAGAAAATATACGCCTTTGGTGATTCAAATACATATGGCTTTGACCCAAGAATGGGTGGTGTTGGAAGATATCCCAAGAGTATCAGATGGACCGGTGTGATTGATCTGATGCATGAGTATGAGGTGAATAATCAGGGGTATAACGGCCTTTCGATTCCATACTCAGATAGTTCTATTGCTTCAATTGGCAGAAGTATCAAAGAGTACAGCCCGGATATAATCTTGATAATGATCGGTTCGAATGACCTGTTAAACATGTCCCCTGCATCCTGTGAAAATGTAGGAATTCGTTTGCGACAGTTTCTTTCAACACTATGTGACTGCATTCCGGAACATGTTCAGCGCATGGTGTTAGTGGCACCGCCAAAGATGAGCCCGGGCGACTGGACTGATCCTTTTATTGTTAATGAGTCACACAGGTTTGGGACTGTGTATGAAGCTATAGCAGGTGAAAAGGGAATGATATTTCTAAATGCATGTGAGTGGGATCTGCCATTATGTTATGACGGTGTACACCTTACAGAAGAAGCACACTTGCATTTTGCGGAGAAAATTATTTCTTTTCTTAGAAATTAAAACTTGGCGAAATAGCTGATAGTATTTTAATAAGCATATGAAGCGGCAGAGCACAAAAGGGTCTGTTGCTTTTTTTGAATGTTGTAATTGTTTACGCATTGATTGTATCCTTTAATTAAATTGTGTACGATATATGTGATTTGTAATTTGGCGTTGTGCTCATATTAAGGAGGAATTATATGGCTGATAAACAATACGCTCCCTATCATGAGAGGAATCGCTGTATGCAGCTATGAGGAATTCCAATATGCGCTGGCTGTTGGTGCAATACTGTATTAGAGAAAGTGAGGTCATGAAAAAATGCGTATCTATGTTGATTTTGACGATTGCCTGTGCGAGACAGGAAGGGCCTTCTCAAAGCTTGTGCTGGAAATGTTCAATAAGCATGTTCCTTATGACCAGATGCATTATTTTGAACTGGACAGGTCTTTTGATCTGGATGCGGAACAATACGAGCGGTTCATGCTTCGGGGGCACGAGCCGGAGATCCTGTTGTCGTATGATGCGACGCCGGGAGCTGCTGAGACCATAAACGAATGGATTGCCTGCGGGCACGAGGTATCGATCATTACCGGACGCCCATCAAGCGCTTATGAGCCATCCCGTATATGGCTGGATGAGCACGGACTTAAGAACGCCAGACTGTACTGCCTTAATAAATATGGAAGGGATTACTTTATCAAAAACAGCAACAGCACGCTTGAGCTGGAAGACTATTACAGGATGAAGTTTGATTACGCCGTTGAGGATTCTCCAAAGGCGTTTCGATTTTTCGAACATCTGCCGGAACTTAAGGTCCTGGTGTTTGACAGACCGTGGAACAAAGAATGTGCTTTCCCGAATGGAAACTATCAAAGATGTGCCGATTGGGAGAGCATTCGCAAGATCGTTGCAGGTGAGTGAGAAAGAGACGAAGGCATTACTCATGGGCGAAGAAATACTTCTTGAAAGTGCTATTGCCTTTTCAATAAAACTATTTGAAAGCGATCTTTATCTGCTCCAGGAATTTTTCTGCAATAGGAGTAAAGGTCTGATACTTATTCCATATCAGATACAGATCGGATCTGAGCACAGGTGAAAGTGGTCTGAATACCAGATCGGTACCTTCTGTGTTTATCAGATCCTTAAATGTAAGGAGGATTCCAAGCTTTTCTCTTGCAAACACCGAGCCGTTATAGGATAGTCTGAAAGATCCTTCAAGTCTGAGCTCTGAAAATCTGTCCTTGGCCCATGATTTTATTTCATTGTTCCAGCTCTGCTCGGAAACGAATAGAGGTTCACCTACAAGGTCGGATATACGGATGGATTTTTTCTTTGCAAGGGGATGAGATGCGGACATGATTGTGCCCCAAACATCTGCCTCGGGAAACTTTATATATTCATATTTTTTGCTGTCAGGCGTTTCGCACAGCACAGCAAAGTCCAGAATACCCTTATCAAGCTTTTCTGTAACCTGTTCGGTATCTCCGCTGGTTATGTGATAGGTAAAACCGGGGTATTTTTCTTTTAACTTATACATCTCTCTGGCAAGGTATCGTATCTGATAGCTTTCTGCCAGTCCAAAATATATATCTCCACCGGTTATATCATCTAAAGAATTAAATTCCTGCTCTATCTTATCTGACATAGCTACAAGATCCTGGGCGCGGTCACGCAGTAGCATACCCTCATCCGTAAGCGAAATACTGAAGCTGTGTCTTATAAATAACTTCTTCCCAAGCTCTTCCTCTAATGCTTTTAAAGTCTTTGAAAGAGTGGGCTGAGAGACATGAAGTTGCTCGGCGGCTTTCGACATATTTTCTTCTCTTGCAACTGCAAGAAAGTATTTGAGATTTTTTATTTCCATGAAAACCTCCTAAGGCCACATGATTTTAAAGCTATTCTAAAATCAGGATTCATTGACAAGTTTCCCTGTCATGTGCTCAGGTGTCAGCTCAAGACACTGGACCCGTGGCAGGGCATTTTTTAGCTCTTTCTGAAGGTACTCCTCATCATCAGTAAACTTTCTGCAAAGGTGAGTACAGATCTCTTTTGCCTTCTCGGGATCCCCCACCAGCTTCATGCGGCCAAAGATGATGACACTGTTAATGTTGAGCGCCCACTCGCCATCCTTGCGATATCCTTCATCATAGACGCAGTAGCTTATCTTGTCATAGGCCTTTATGGAATCAAGCTTATGTCCCTCCTTGGCACCATGAAAGTAGAGCTTCCCATCTTCCTCACAGTACCAGTGATCCATTGGCATGCCATATGGGTAACCGTCATCTCCAAGAACAGATAAAACGCCTCTTGGTTCGTTTTTCAAAATCTCTATACATTTTTCATCAGATATCTGCTGAGCGAATCTTCTCATTTTTCTGAACATATTTCTATAACCTCATTCCTTAGCAAGTAATTTGAGACCGATAATTCCAACCAAAATAAGGATAACACAGATGATCTGTGGGACCGACAGCTTTTCCCGGAAAAGAAATACTCCAAGAACCGAAGTCCCGACAATACCCATTCCGGTCCACATGGCATAAGCCGTGCCAAGAGGCAGGTGCCTGAGTGCCAACGACAAGAAAATGGCACTGGCTATGTAGCCCACAGCTGTAATTACAGATGGGAAAAGAACCGTGAAACCATTTGAATATTTCATGGCGATTGCCCAGCCTACTTCAAAAAGACCGGCAAGTAGCAGAATAATCCACTGCATAATAAAACCTCCATAGTTTTCTGCTGTATATGATATTTCTAATTAGAATATCACGATATCCATTTTATTCATTAGCGCACTTTCAGTCAATGCCGTATACTGATGATAAGAAACAGTAAATGTAGATTTTAGTTTTTCATCAGAAAAAGAAATATTTCAAAAATAAAACAGAAGGAGCGCTCCGGTCTCTATGCCCAGACCATGGCAGAAAGAGGCTTTATTACAATTGCTTTTGATCCTTCCTTTACGGGAGAAAGCGGTGGTAATGTAAGATATATGGCATCTCCTGATATCAATACGGAAGATTTCATGGCAGCCGTGGATTTTCTCTCCCTTAATGAAAAAAGTTGATCCTGATCGGATTGGGATCATCGGTATATGCGGATGGGGTGGCATGGCCATAAATACCGCGGCACTGGATACCCGTATCAAGGCTACGGTAGCTTCTACCATGTATGACATGACAAGGGTAAACGCAAAGGGCTATTTTGATTCGGAGGACAGCGAGGAGGCACGTTACGAAAAAAAGTGATGATGTTTGCGCTCTCAGCGTGTTCGGGGAGCACACCAAACGATAGTGCAGCTTCAACGAGTGGACAGGAAAAAATACTAGGAGGAAAATATATGCCATTTATTTCAACAAAGACAAACGTAACAGTATCAAAGGAAAAAGAAACACAGCTTAAGGAGCGTTTTGGACAGGCTATATCAATAATCCCTGGAAAGAGTAAGAACTGGCAAGATTTGTTGCTGAAAGATAAGCAGGCTTTTGGGGAACGTGGCAGTATGATGCAGAGAGATAAAAAGCAGTTTAGCTGATTTGTAAAAAATACAAGAGCAGGTTAGAAATTATGATATATATTGGTTGTCACTTGACGGTAACAAATGGATATGAGGCCATGGGTCATCAGATGATGGATTTTGGCGGGAATACTTTTGCCTGGTTTACCAGGAATCCCAGAGGTGGGAAATCAAAGGAGATTGATTCTGCGGATGTGAATTCTCTTTCCAAAATCCTTCAGGAAAATAGATTCGGAAAACTTGTGGCCCATGGCAGTTATACCATGAATCTGTGTTCGTCCAATCCTGAAACGCGGGAGAATGGAATTGATATGCTGAAGAAGGACCTTGAAAAAATGGAATCACTTCCAGGGCAGTATTATAATTTTCACCCGGGATCACATACCGGTCAGGGAGTAGATGCAGGTATAGAACAGATTGCTGAAGGTCTGAATAAAGCTCTTTTCCCGGAGATGAACACAACCGTACTCCTGGAAACTATGGCAGGAAAAGGGTCGGAAGTTGGTAGAAGCTTTGAAGAACTAAGGACAATAATCGACAGAGTGGACTTAAATGATAAGTTAGGAGTGTGCTTCGACACATGCCATGTCTGGGATGCAGGCTATGATATTGTAGATGATCTGGATGGAGTTCTGGAACTGTTTGACAAGGTCATAGGTCTGGAAAGGCTTAAGGCAGTCCATTTCAATGATAGTAAGAATGTATGCGGCGCTGCAAAGGACCGTCATGAAAAGCTTGGTCAGGGATTTATCGGTCTGGACGCCATGAAGCGAATAGCGATGCATCCGGTATTCGATGGACTTCCCTTTATTCTGGAGACACCAAATGATGATGATGGGTATATTCAGGAGATTGCTATAGTGAAGAGCTGGTTTCATCTGAAGTATTGATCTGGGATTCTTCCTCTTGGGATTCCGGAGTAGTGGTAGTACTCTGAGAAACGTTTGATGAGGTTTTTTCATATTCAAAACAAGGAGGAGAAGATTATGGAACTAATCAGGGTGCAGGATTCAGATTACAGAAAGACTTACGAGCTTTATATGTCTTTTCCTGAAAATGAAAATGGCTATATGAACAATGTATATGGCTATGATTATGAGCAGTTTTTGGAATGGATTGAGAAGAAGCGCAACTGGTCTTTGGGGAAGGATTTGCCGGAGGGCTTTGTGCCTGATACTACTTATGTGCTGGCTGATGGTGATTCATATGTTGGTGTTTTCAACCTGCGCCACTGTCTGAATGATTTTCTCCGAGAAGGCCCCGGGCATATTGGTTACTGTATATCCAAGAAATACAGAGGAAAGGGCTATGCTACAAAAGGACTTGAGCTGACACTCGAAAAGGCAAGACAGATGTGTATCCATGAAGTATATATGTCAGTAAATAAGGATAATCCCGCGAGTCTTCGAGTGCAGCAAAAGAATGGGGCGTACATCCACCATGAAAATGAGACAGAGTATTTTACCAGGATCAATCAGATAGAGGACGGTGCATCAAGAGAGGAGATTGTCAGCAAGTTCTATAGCCAGTATGAAGAGGATGATCGCTTGGAAAGAAGCGTTCATGGCAGACTCGAATATGCTATGACCATGAATTACATCCACAGACATGCGGGTAAAGGTTCAAAGGTTCTGGAGATAGGTGCAGGTACAGGAAGATACTCGATTGCACTTGCTAAGGAGGGGATGGATGTCACAGCTGTTGAACTTGTGGAAAAGAACCTCGAAGTGCTGCGCGACCACGCCAAAGGGATTGCCAACATCAGATCATTCCGGGGGGACGCAACAAAGCTGGAGATGCTTTCAGATGATTCTTTTGATGTTACGCTTGTTTTCGGACCACTGTATCATTTGTATGAGCCTGAAGAAGTGAGCAGGGCAATCGATGAGGCCATAAGGGTGACAAAGCCCGGTGGAGTCATGATGTTTGCCTTCATATCAATTTATGCCATCATGTATTCAAACTATTTTTATGGCAACTGGGGTTACGGGCAGGAGGCAAACTTCACCGATAATTATCGCATCAGGCACTTTAAGGAACAGCTTTTTACCGGCTATGATGTAGCAGAGTTTGAGGAGCTTTTTGAAGGGAAGAATGTATCATGGATAACAACTACAGGAGTGGATGGACTTCTTGAACCTATAGAGCACAGGGCAGATTTTTCTGTATCAGACGAGGACTTCAAAAAACTTTTTGACTGGTATTTGCACTTCTCAGAGAAGAGAGAGCTGCTTGGAAATACAAACCATCTGCTTTATATTTGTAGAAAGTACAATAAGAGGACGACAGAATAAAGGAGTATCATGGCCGGACTAAAGCCTGAAATAATATATGAACACACGGTTTCTGCCATATTTGTACATAGGAACAACCGCTTTACTGCGGAAGTAATGGTCGGAGACGAGTAGAAAACTGTCCATATCAAGAATACAGGACGACTTGAGGAATTGTTGGTTCCCAAGGCAAAGGTGACTTTGCAGAGATCAGAGAATCCTGAAAGAAAGACGGAGTATGATCTGATATCTGTTTATCGTCCAGGGTTCAAATGGATCAATGTAGATAGTCTTGCTCCGAACAAGTTGATACAACAGAAACTGGAGCCGTTATATGATGTTGTGAAGCCGGAATATTCCTACGGCGATTCACGGTTCGATTTCTATATGGAGCGAGACGGAGAGAAGTATATGACGGAAGTAAAGGGATGCACTCTCGCCTATGATCAGAAGACCGGGATAGGATATTTCCCCGATGCACCGACGCAACGAGGAGTAAAGCATCTGAATGAGCTGGCAAAGGCAGTAAAAGAGGGATACCACTGTTCCATAGAGTTCGTGATTCAGATGAATGGGATTCATTTGGTGTTCCCGAACAATAAGACTCATCCGGAGTTTGGACGTGCACTTGTGGCTGCTGCAAAAGCAGGCGTGGAAATTAGCTATAACAGTTGCCATGTTGAAGCTGATAGCATCAAGATTACAGGTGGCACACTGGATACAAGCTTTAAAGCTGGTTTTATGGTTTAAAAGAAGAATTTTACAGCGACCTGTATATTGATGGCAAAGCATGGTAAGAGCAAGCAGGAAATCTATGATTATGTTCTTGAGCAGTATCCGAAGGGCGACTATGAATACAGCATTGCTTACAGTCTGGATGAGATCAGGCCTCGTTATAAGTGGAATGAGAGCTGTCAGGGATCAGTACCTGCAGCTATGAGATGTTTCTATGAGAGCACAGATTACGAGAGCTTCATCCGAAATGTCTTTTCCCTGGAATGTGACTCAGATACTTTCGGAGCCATTGCCGGAGGAGTGGCAGAGGAGTTCTATGGTGGCTTTGGAAATGTAGATGCAGAGGGACTTCTTAAGAAGTATCTGACTCCGGAGCTGTGGGAGATACTGAATATGTAATCGGATATATTGGAATCAGCAGACCGATACAAAACAACTAAGTTAAGAAGAGCAGCAATTCTTTTTTAATAGCAACCTAAAACTGTGTTATTATTATCTTAACAGGCAAAGGCGCTTAGATGATAGGCGTACTTTGCCCTTTTCATACGGAGGTGTTTTTATGGAGATGACCGAAAAACTTGACTTACTACTTGAAAGAGCAAGAGAAAACGACGAGTTAAAACAGAGACTACTTGATACAAGAAAGTCGATTAACCCGTTGGATGATTTTTGCAAAATTGCGACAGCGGTTGGCCTTGAGATGTCTGTTATGGACATGGTAAATCAGGGTGAAGAATTCTACGCTGAGATAAAGAGAAGCACCAATGGCGGTGGTGAAAACTCACCTGATCTTGATTACCAGAATGATGAGTATTATATTTTCATGATGAGACTTGAGGGAGTAAAATAGTTCCATTATCCAAAGAGCCGGGAGATAAGGTGTACCCGGGAAGCGCTGGAGATCTTTTACAGCAGAAAAGAGTTATCAGAGACAGTAAGTTATATCTGAAAACAAAAAATACTTACACAAAAAAATATTTTCCCTGAATTATTCATGACACCTTAGAACCATTCAAAAATCGCTTTGGATATTTTT
>CAMNEA010000034.1 GCA_946536145.1 uncultured Butyrivibrio sp. | reverse complement strand
GAGCGCTTTTTATTCAATAGGAAATCCGAAGGAATTTCCTATTGAATAAAAAAAGAGGTATGGGGTCTTATGACCTCATACCTCTCATTTTTAACTTATCAGTATCCGAACTCCTGTGCCCAGTACCAGCTTCCGTCACCGGCCTGTGAAATCGCAATTCCTACTGTCTTGTATCCGCCATCCATGATGTTGGCTGCGTGTGTAGGAGAATTCATCCATGCCTGATATACACTGTCAGCTGACTGATAGAGCTTGGCAAGATTCTCACCGTACTGAACATTGCTGTCTACTGTCCAGAAAGCTGAACCATTGGGTCTTGTATGTGAGAACACATCAACAATCTCATTGGCACGAACCTGAGCTGCATTGGTAAGAGCATCGCTCCAGGCAAGAGCTGCAAGTCCCTGAGCTGCCCTCTGCTGGTTCATCATATTGAGAACTGCCGAGCAGGCATCAAGTGCTGCCTGTGATGATACCGCTGTACCTGCAAGTGCGATAGCCTCGTCATCAATCCATATCTCGCCTGCGCCCTCTTCGAGACCTCTGACAGCAGCCTGATCATCAATTACAGCCTTTGATGTAGCGCCACAAGCCAAAAGTGTGAATGTAAGTACAACGCCCATTGCAAGTGATATAACTCTCTTCATCCTTATCTTTCTCATAATAAACGCTCCTGTATCAGTATATGCTTATACATCTTTTCTGTTACCTATATATTAACGTAAATCAAGTACCTGTTCAACACAATAAAGGCAAAAAAATACCGTTTTTTAAACTTTGTTTCAGACCCGAAATCGGCGAAATGAAATAAAATTATGCATTTTTGAATCGAAGATCCAAAAATGCCGCAAACAAGCCATCCTAAAGCGACTGCGTCGCAGGGCTTGTTTGCCTCTCGTATCATGTTCTCACGAACCCCGCAGCTGGTGCGGGGTTCTGGAATATCATTCAAGAAGTCATAGCTTTTTCAGTTCAAAAAACTTTTCAATCTGGTCAATGAGTCCCTTCTTATCTACGGTCTTTAACACGTACCCCTCAGGCTTCAGGGAGAGGACTTTAGTGACGCTCTCCTTGTCTCCCCTGCCTGTCAGAAAGAATACCGGAATAGATGATGTAGATACTTCGCTCCTTATCATCTCAAGAACCTGAGGTCCTGTTGTGATCGGCATCTCGTAGTCGAGAAGTATAAGATCAGGCTTGTTGTTGGCAAGATATGTTATAGCCTGCATTCCGGATCCAACAATCACAACCCTGTATTTTTCATCGAGCCAGGATTTTACAAGCGTCAGGTAGGTAGGATCATCATCCACCAGCAATATCCTCTTTCTCCTGGACAGCTCATCATTCATGGACAGAATGATCTGCATCTTCTCAGCGACATTTTTGATATTGAGTGGTCTCTCGTAGTGCTCCTTGATAAGTGTCGAGGGCACACTCCTGGTGAGTGTCTGATATTCAGATGCGTCTCCTATCGTACACAGGATCTTGTCTTTCTCAAGACACATATCCTTCAGATAAACAAGTACGTCGCTTATATCTTCAAGGTAGCTTCCAAGGTAAAAGAGAATTACCGCAGGCTCATCTTTATAGTTCTCAAGCTCGCTTATCTTAGGCGAAGCCTTGACGGCAGTGATCCCTGCATCTCTAAGACCGTTGCAAAGGGCATCCACCATAAAAGTGGAGCCGCTGCTTATCAAAAGAATCTTCTTTTCCATCTGTACCAAAAGCCTTTCTGCCCTGTGCCGGGCTTTTGACCATAACCTCATTGTACCAGAATTCTCATATCCTCCGGAAGCGGTGCCTCAAACTTTAAATCCCGCCCCGTGACAGGCTGCCTGAACTCAAGCTTGGCTGCGTGAAGTGCTGCTCTTTTTATTGTACACTCTTCTTCACTGCAATTGCCATAAAGAGTATCGCCAATAAGAGGATGTCCGATGTAGGACATGTGGACCCTTATCTGATGAGTCCGTCCTGTATCGAGCCACAGTCTTATCAGTGCGTACTTCTCATACTGTTTAACAACTTCGTAATGGGTAATTGCCTCTTTTCCGTCAGGGCGAACCTCTCTTACCATTTTGGAATCATCACGCCTCTCAATCGGGGCATTGACAGTTCCCGACAGGTCCTCAAAAATCCCCTCCGCTATTGCCAGATACTCTTTTCTCCTGGACATAAGCCCCTTCTGATCCGACAAAAGGCTGGCGCTGTACCTGTTCTTGGCAAACATCACGAGCCCTGAGGTCTCTCTGTCAAGCCTTCCGATTGCCCGTATCATGTGGCGCTGTCCGGTTCTTAAGTAATAGCCTGAAAGAGCATTTGAAAGGGAATCCGTGTAGTGGGCATAAGAAGGATGCACCACCATGTCTCCCGGCTTGTTAATGAGAATCAGATCCTCATCTTCATATACTATGTCTATCGGTCTGTCCCAGGGGATGACATCAAATGCTCTCTCGTTGTCCTCGTATATCCTGACAATGAGCTTATCCCCGGGCGTAAGGCTGTCCCTAATCATAAGAGCCTCAGGTCTTAAGGCACCGTTTCTTAAGACCCTTACGCCGTCTTCAAACTGCTTGCACCTCGTGATCTCACGGCTCGAAAGCCCCAGCGTATGAGCCATGATATGCCTTGCCGTGATCTCTCCGTCCTTAGGCATGACCACATATTCAATCTCTCTGACGCTGCATTCTGTGTGCATGTAATACCCCGTAAGTCCAAGTGATGATTTATTATTGCATAAAAGATGTCCCCATAAAATGATAAACGCCCGGAAGCAACTGCCCCCGGGCTAGCTGTTATCAACCCTTCTTGTCTCTCATCCTCTCGACTGCGTCCATAGCCAGATGGCTTCTCTCGCACTCGGAGGCTGAAAGTGATATCTGCCATGCGAGGGGACTGCCCTTCATGTGCTCAGATGCATAGGAAAGTCCGTTGGTTCTCTCATCGAGGAACGGTCTGTCTATTTGATTGGGATCTCCAAGGAGAATTATCTTGGTGTCCTTGCCAGCCCTCGTGATTATGCCCTTGGCCTGGGTAGGCGTCATGTTCTGGGCCTCATCAATTATCAGATATGTCTTTAATATGGAACGTCCTCTTATAAAGTTCAGGGCCTCGCACTGAACAATGCCTCTCTCAAATACCTCCTCGGTCTTACCCTGAAGCTCTTTTTCATCCTTGTAGCGCTCCTCCTCATTGGAGTCGATGAGCTGCTCCAGGTTGTCGATTATAGGTCTCATGAGCGGAGATATCTTCTCCTGTTCATCGCCCGGAAGGAACCCTATGTCATCGTCAAACTGTGAATTTGGTCTGCAGACAAGTATCCTTCTGTACTCGCCTGTCGGTCTGTTTATCATCTTCTCAAGTCCGACTGCAAGAGAGTAAAAGGTCTTGGCGGTTCCTGCCATTCCCTTTACGATTACCAGAGGCGCCACGCTTGCCGGCTGCATAAGCGCTTCCTGCAGGAAGTACTGTCCGGCGTTTCTGGGCTTTACGCCGTAGGGCTGGCTCTTTTCGTAATCAAGCTTTTTGATCATATCTCCGCATACCCTTCCCATCTGGGTCTTGCCAAGAGACTGATCGGCTCTGACTATTACAAACTCATTCTCAAAGAGCTCCGGAGCGTACCTGTTTCCGTCTTCATCACAGCAGTAAACCTGCGCGATAGGGATACCCTTCTTCTTAAAATCCTTAAAGATCTCCTCGGGGGCATATACATCAATACGCCCGCTGTACTGCTCGCCATCATGCCCAACCTGCTCTGTTGTGAAGTCCTCAGACCTCATTCCAAGGATCTGAGCCTTGATACGCATAAGAATATCCTTGGTTACGAGAATAACCGGTTCGCTGTGGCTGTCACTAAGTCCCTTACACACCTTCAGGATACGATTGTCGGACTTGTAGTCCTGCATATCCTTCGGAAGTTCAACATCCTTGAAGTTCTTCTCTATGCGAAGTACTCCTCCCTTGTCAAGTTCCACCCCCTTTACAAGATCCCCCTGGCCACGCAGCTGCTCCAGGATTCTGATGGCTTCTCTCACATTGGCTCCGCGCTCGCCCTCGTCCCTCTTGTGAGTGTCAAGCTCTTCTAAGACTACCAGCGGAAGAACGACCTCGTTATCATCAAAGCACTTGAGGGCGTGAGGTGCCTGAATCAAAACGTTGGTGTCCAATACGTAGATCTTCTTCATGCGTAGGTCCCCCTATATTTGTATGACTTGTACACTCATTATACCATATCTTGTGGTTTTAGAATATATTATTATAATTTATTGTTATTATTTTTCCTCCTCAGATTTTCCAGTTCAGTCACGTTGCTGACCTGCGCAATTATACCTATAACGGTTCCGTTCTTATCGGTGACAGGTTCTTTTATCAGCTCAAAAAACTGCTGCTCTCCGTCAGTCTCTTCCTCAATAACATAGCGCTGCCCCTTTCCGGTGGCAATGATGTTCATATCGCTCACATGCGCCTTTTTGGCATTTTCCTTGTTCTTTCTAACTTCGAGGTCAGTCTTTCCACGGATTGTCCAGTTAGGATCATTCTTCCTGGTAAAGTGATCCCAGTAGTGTGTTGAAAAGACATATTTGCCATCTGCATCCTTGAGAAAAATATTGCTGGGAAGCTTTTCAAGCATCTTCTCAATCTCATAAAATGTAGCAGAATCCTTGGCTCTCATTGCGTTGAATATTCTCTGTGACAAAAGCTCCCACGGACATGGCGGCGTGATGAAATCAGAAATACCATATTCGAAGCACACCAGATCTTCATCCACCGGAGGTTCAGGAGAAACCGCAATAATAGGTATTGACGCGTTAAGCGGATCCTCACACACTTTTTTTACAAATTCATAGCCGCTCTTTCTCGCCAGCCTTATGTCTATAACCACGACGGAAATTATATCCCTGTTACTTACAAAAAAGTCATAGCCCTCTTCCTCGGAATAGGATAGCTTGGTAAAATTATCCCTCGTGAAGAGAGAACAAAACTCCAGATAATCCTCATCCGCAGGCAGTATAAGAAGAATGTTTTTACCTTTTATCAACTGTTGTCACCTCCAAGCACTTCTGACAGTGTCTGTACCATTTTCTTTACATCGATCGGTTTGGCGACATGGGCATTCATGCCCGCTTCCTTAGCCTTACGAATATCCTCCGAAAATGCATTGGCTGTCATTGCAATAACAGGAATGTTTTTCTTTCTGTCATCTGTCATTTTTCTTATCGCTTTGGTTGCTTCATATCCGTCCATTACAGGCATCTGGATATCCATAAGAACCGCGTCGTAGTAATTCTCGTCGGATGCAGCAAGCATGTTCACCGCATCCTGCCCGTTTTCAGCCTCCTCTACCTTAAAGCCTGCTTTTTCAAGGAGCTTTTTGGCAATCTGTCTGTTCACCAGAATATCATCTGCAAGAATGACTCTCTTGTTGCTGAAATCAGCTGTCAACTCTTTCTTATGGCCATTATCGGACTCAAGCTTTTTAATCTCCTCATCGGAGAGCTTTTCAAGAGGTATAGTCACTATAAACTCAGTGCCCTTGCCGGGAGCAGTATTTACAGTGATATCTCCGTTCATCATCTCAACAATGCTCTTAACGATAGACATTCCAAGACCGGTTCCCTGTATCTGGCTGACAGTGGCTGACTTCTCTCTCTCAAAGGCGTCGAAAACTTTTGCCGCAAACTCCTTTGACATACCGATCCCGCTGTCTTTTACCCTTATCTCGTACCTGTTGATATTGTCTTCCGAGCATTTCCGGCACGCAGTGACGCTTACCTTTCCGCCCTCGGGTGTGAATTTATACGCGTTGCTTACAAGATTAAGAAGTATCCTGTTCAGTCTGTTTTTATCGCAGCTTACATATGGCTCGAATATTTTCTCCGCGCTTACAGCGTACTCAATCTTTTTCTCAGCCATCTGTGTGGAAAAGAGATCCTTCAGCTCTGTGAATACTTCTGACAGATTCATTGGAACAGGCTCAAGCTCCATTTTACCGCTCTCTATACGGCTCATCTCAAGGATATCATTGATAAGCGCAAGAAGATGGTTGCTTGATCCCTTTATCTTCTGCAGATATGCCTTCAGCTCGTCAAAGGTGACATTCTCATCCTCGGCCAGGTTTATGTATCCGATGATGGCGTTCATCGGTGTCCTGATATCGTGGGACATATTTGAAAGAAATACCGTTTTTGCCCGGCTCCTCTCATAGGCTTTGGTCGCCTCTACCTCAGCTTTTTTCTCCCGTCTTGAGATAATTGAATAGATACTGAACATTATCACCAGAGATATGACGTTCAGCCCCAGCTGAATAAAGCTGTTGCGAAGAAGCCTTCTGTCAACGTCAGAGAGCTGCTGGCGGATGTAATCATCAGTCGCCCTTATTACCAGTGGATCCTTCTCTCCGCTTCTGGACTTATAGAATGCACTTATGTTACCTATTGCCTCCAGCGTCATGTCATCAGTTGCATTCTTTACCCACACCTGCGTTGTAAAGAAGATCAAAAAAAGCAGACTGATCCAGACAATCGTTGAACGCCCAAATCTCTTCTGTCTGTCGTTCTCAAATATTATCCTGAAATAAAAGAATCCGAGGATGCTCCAGCTTGCAAGGATCAGATAGCTCTCCGTTGACATCGCCTCAGCAGACCACACCATGAAGTAGAGGAAAAACAGGATCGACACGATAAAGCCTATAGCTCCTGTAATCTTCATTCTTTTATTGTCATCCTTTTTTGCATTGACAAAAGCGGTTGCAGACGTATAGGCATAGGCGATTGTCGCTCCTATGGTATTTACATCAATGATCCATCCAAGCGCTGTTCTTCCAAGAAAAGGTATGACCACCGATATTCCGACAAGGAATTTCAGCGCATTCTCCGGTATGTGGTCATCGTTCACTCTTCCAAACCACTCGGGAAGCATTCCTTCATCAGCCATTGTATTAAGAAGAGATCCTGCAGCAATGAAGTTGCCTATCAGTCCCGTTACTATTCCGGCAAAAGCTGTCAGTCCAAGCAGGACAATTCCTGCATTGCCAAGAGCATACATTGCAGCATTAAAGGTTGGTATGCCCTCTACTCCTTTCAGATTGCCAATATCGCCGATATAAGCCTTCCAGTCCCGATATCCCGGAGGTATTGTAGCTATAGCTATCTGAGCCAGCAAAAGATATGCAACCGCAGCTGTTAAAAGAGCTGCCAGAATTACAGTCATTATCTTCTTTTTGGAAGTAAACCCAAAGCCCGCTGCGTAGTTGGAGACAGACTCAAATCCCACAAACGCCCATGGAGATAGCGCCACTATGGTGATTATCTGCTTTAGGGAAAACTTATCGTCATCTGAAAAATAGGGCCTTGGAATAGTATTACCGGCACCGTTCTTTGCCATAACAGAAAGAGAAACTACAATTATACCCCCTATGAGAAGAAGAGCAAAAATGACCTGGAGACTCGCGGAGAGTCTTCTGCTTTTCATGCAGATCACTCCGCATATGATGATCGCCAGAATTGACAGGAGTGCTTCTCCGAAGTAGACATCATATCCAAGGATCTGATAATAAAATCCAAACTGGAAGGTCTTGCCGAGAAGATTCTTACTGATCAGTGCAAGAGCCGACGCATTTGCCCAGATAATCGCCACATAAACAAGTATCAGGAACCATGCGCTCATAAATCCATGGTCATATCCAAAGGTCTTAACCGTATAGCTCAGAGTCCCACCTGCATCCTTGAATTTATCCATAAGGTAGCAGTAATTGACGCCGATTATGAACATGACCACAGCGCCGATAATAAGTCCCAACGCTGTTCCGACTGGTCCCGCCTTTGGAAGGAACGTGGTCCCCGGCATGATAAAAGATCCCCATCCTACAGCACAGCCAAAGGACAGCGCCCAAACATGAATAGGGGACAGATAACGCTCTTTTCCGCTTCTGTTTTCGCCAGTTATCTTTGCATCCATATTCAGTCACCTCGTAATCAATGCAAGAGCATAATATGACACCATATTTATATTCTAATATATTTTTTATTTATATTCCGTTTTTAATAAATTTTTTATCAAATAATAGGAAATTCAAAGAAATTTTATAAAAAAAAAAGAAGCCGGAAAAAATCCGGCTCCTTAAAGTCTGTCAGTTGATCACTACCTTGTCCCATGAATCAGACGGTACGATTCCGATGTATGTCTTTCCTCTGTTGATTGAGATCTCCTGACCTTCTGCGTTGTAGAAGTGGGTCATGCCCGTCTCACTTCCCTTTGACCAGGTGATCGGAACAGCCTTGCCGTTGGTTACATAGTAGCCGCTTCCCGATCCAATTACGTTGTAGGTAAGGTATCCGTTTTTATCAAGCTGTGTAAAAGAAACATTCTGAAGAAGAACATTCTTGAATGTCATGACCTGACCATCCTCGGCATCGGTGTGAATTGAACCGTAATCGTAGTAGTCATAAGTCTTTGTACCTGCATTGTACAGCAGCTTACTCTTGTTGTGGATAAAGGACGCCGAAAGATCTACATTATTGGCAACCATATCGCCGCCAAGGTCTGTATCGGCTCCATTGAACAAAAAGTGTGAGCCTCTCTCCGGGCCGTTGGTATAGGTGGTTGACATGCCTGCCCTGGCAAATCTGCTGACAAGCTCAGGTCCAAACACATACTCTGTATACTCTGTGCGCTTGCCGTTCTTGACTCTGGTGAATCCGCCGCTTATATGAGCTGCGTAGGGCTGGGCAAGATAAGTCTTGATGTAAAAAGGTCCGCCGTCGTGAATAAGTACAGCGTTGTACTCATCAGCGAGCATGACGTTTGTTGTTCTTACGCTTCTGATACTTCCGGTCTGACCAAGGTTCTGCCAGTCCTTATAAAGGCACATCAGTCTGGTGATACGTGCATTGGCTGTGCTGTTCATCATCTCGTAAACAATGTCAGCTTCTGCGGTTCCGTAGTGACTCAGTGCGGCTTTCTCATTGTCAACCATGATTGCAACCGGTCTCTGGCTTGCAATGGCATCGCTCACTTCCAGACCTGTGAGCTCAGATGTGGCTGCAAAGGCTGTTGTAGAGAGCATTGCGGCGCTCACAAGCCCTGTTGCAACAGCTAAGGCATTCTTTAATCTCATAAATAGTTTCCTCCAAATTTAGTCAATATATAGATAATACACTATCACCCATAGTTTTACGACAGTTAATATAAAAAAATATGTTGCTCGCAGCAGCGAAGCATTTCATCTCAGATCTGAGCTGCTCTCTTTAGCGCTTCATCTATATGAGGTTTAAAGTTTTCTCTTCCAACGAGATCTACGAACCCGTCTTTTTCCATAGTGTTCATAGGCTGCTCGTTTACATGTGAAAAGACAAGCTGGACACCATTCTTTTTGCACTTATCATAGAGCTGTTCAAAGGAATGCATTGCAGTTGCGTCGATAGCCGGCACACCACGCATACGGATCACAAGCGCCCTGGTGAAGTCCTTGAAGCTTATCTGCGCAATCTGATCAGCGTCACCAAAGAACATCGGACCGCTTATCTCATATACCCTGACATGCTTGGGAATATCTTTAAGCCCGGGGCCATCCGGATCATCTTCCGGATCATAATATTTCCAGCCATGAACCCTGGACTCCTCGCTCATCCTCTTCATGAACAGGAGGCATGCAAGAACCATGCCAACCTCAATCGCAACTACGAGGTCAAATACTATAGTGAGTACAAAGGTCGTGACAAGTACGATGATATCGCTCTTGGGCGCTGTCTTTACCAGATGTACGAAGGTTCTCCACTGGCACATGTTGTAAGCTACCATGAAAAGAATAGCTGCAATAGTAGGCATAGGTATAAGCGCTGCATACGGCATCAGTACCACAAGTACAAGCACAAGGCACAGTGCATGGATCATGCCTGCTATGGGAGTTCTTCCGCCGTTCTTGATGTTGGCTGCGGTTCTGGCTATCGCGCCTGTAGCAGGGATTCCTCCAAAAAGAGCCGATCCTATGTTACCGGCTCCCTGAGCCACAAGCTCCATGTTTGATCTGTGATGACCATCTATCATGCTGTCAGCTACAACACAGGAAAGAAGCGACTCGATTGCTGCAAGGATTGCAATGGTAAAACCATCTCCGGCAATTGCTCTTATATCCGCAAATGAAAAAGCAGGAATCTTAAGTGAAGGAAGCGCTCCCTTTATCTCATACAGATCTCCGATGGTATTTACGTTAAGTCCGATACCCTTTACCATGATGATTCCGGCAACTACAGCAAGCAATGATCCCGGAATCTTCTGATTGATCTTTGGCCAGATTATCTGGATGGCAAGACATACAACACCTACCAGAAGCGCTGAAAGGTTGATCGTTCCGATATTGGAGACAATGGCGCTTACTTTTTCCATGGTCTCGACAGTAGCTGTTCCGGCAGGATATGTAAGTCCAAGGAAGTCCTTGATCTGTCCTATAAGGATCGTAACCGCAATGCCTGCGGTAAATCCCGTAGTTATTGTATATGGAATAAACTTGATAAGGGTTCCGAGTCTGAAGACACCCATTAGAATAAGAATGATTCCGGCGAAGATCGTTGCAAGAGCAAGGCCTTCCATCCCCTTAGTCGCCACGATGCCTGCCACTATGGTAGCAAATGCTGCGGTAGGTCCTGCAATCTGCACCCTGGATCCGCCCAGGAACGAAATGATAAATCCTGCAACTATGGCAGTATAAAGACCTTCCTCAGGTCCTACTCCTGACGCCAGTGCCAAAGCGATTGACAGAGGCAGCGCAATGATCGCCACAATGATTCCGGCAACAAGGTCCGATGCAAACTGCTTGCCATTGTACCCCTTAAGCACAGTAAATAACATTGGTTTCATTTTGTCTTTTTCCATAATATCCTCCTGATGTTCCAAAAAAACACTATATAGATTACTCGCAGGATACGATTTCCGCAATATGATTTTTGGACAAAAAATCAGCAAATCATAGGCGATTTGCTGATTTTTTGTATACATTTTTGAATCAATGATTCAAAAATGCCGCAAACAAGCCATCCTAGAGCGACTGCGTCGCAGGGCTTGTTTGCCTATCGTATCATATTCGCACGAAACCCGCAGCCAGTGCGGATTTCTGATTATTCGTTTAAGATATCATATCTATTTAGCTGCTTCACTCACTGTTGTATTTTTCTCTGACAGTACATAGCTGTATTTTTTAAAATAATAGCGGTTCTTTTTCTGTGTTTTATTTCCATATTCGATTGCACAGACAGGACAGTTCTGTATACAGGACATGCAGTGGGCACAGCTTCTGCCCCTCCAGACAGGTTTCCCGTCATTAAGTTCAATGACCTTTAACGGGCAGAGCTGCCGGCATTTTCCGCAGGAGATACATTTATCGGTTGCGTAAAAGTCTTTAACGCCCTGGCAAAGGTGATACCATATGGGATTGAAAGGCAAAGTAACCAGAATCTCCCACAACCAGACGTGACGGGATTTTAGCTTTTTACCGGACATGATTGAATCTGCCGAACGCTGAATTTCATCATCTGCCCTTCTTATTCTCCTCTCAATTTCAGCTTTATCCAGCTCCGGATATGCATTGCTGGCTATATAGTTGCGAGGCATGATAAATCCAACACTTCCCATGTATCTCTTTTTCTTTTTTAGAGAAAGGCAATGAGCAACGAAATCGCATACCCCGGAGTAGCCGCCACTGGTGGGAACAAAGTACATGTCCCGGTTTCCTCTAAGGTCAGTCTTTTTTAAATATGCAGTCAGAAAACGGGGCGGCTCACATACATAGACCGGAAAGCAGATTACAAAGGGCCTATCGGAGTATATGGGCGTATAGTCCTTTTCCCGTATCCTCTCACGCAGATCCATCACATCATCATTAAGGTATTTCGCAAGCTCCCGGGCAACATATTCCGTATTGCCCGTGGCGCTGAAATATAAAACCATCTAAGACCTCCCATTTGCAGAATACAACCTGATCTCTTGCATGCATTTTTGAATCAAGGATTCAAAAATGCATGACATCTTGAATCAGAGATTCAAGATGTCATATCTTATTGAGTCAGACAAGTTTATTGAGGTAGGAACGAACAATAGGTGCGATGAGCCAGATGATCCAGATCCATCCCCAGGCTCCAAAAACAAATCCACCGACAAAGAATACTATCAGAACTATTGTCCAGTAATTTCCGAGGACTGTCTCTATAAGCGGATTCACCTCTCTAAGGTCGTCGTTATACACAGGCCTTAATTCTTTTGCCTTCACCTTTGATATGCAGGGATCGTCAGCAGCACCGGCAATACTTCCTGTAATATTGTATGCCCGACCTGTCGTGTCACTGTTTACAGTGCCATGAAAATTATCTTCATCATCATCGTCTTCATCAAACTGCCCTGCAACTTTAACTGAATTGAGCTTAAGAAGCAGTTTGCAGGCGCTTGTCCTGGCAGAAGAAACAATTATCAGAAGAACTCCTAGTCCTACCATAATGAAAAGAAGTGACGGTCCGATAGCCTCTGTCAAAAAATAATTTTCAAAGATGATCCCTATAACAGCTGTAGGGAGAAAGCTAAGACTGCAAAGGACAATCCCGGTTGCGAGTACCATTCCCTTAGAAACAGAAGCTGTCTCAGCCTCATTCCTGACAAAAATTTCAGTCTCTTCATCAATATAGCACAGTTCGTTCTTAAGGAACTTCCACTCCTTATTCCTTGCTGATGAAATTATAATAAGCCCAACGCCAAGCGCTATTGAAACGAACAGGAAGATAACACCGATTGCAGTGGCTACTCTTGAAATCACGTTTACAGCAAATAAGTCTTCAATGCCGGATCCCATAATCGGTCCTACTACTGAAATTATACAGAACGCAACTCCTAGCCCCAGAACGTATTTACAAAAGACGCTGTTTGAAATGTAATCTCTCGCCTCTTCAAGACTTACAAATCTTCTCGAACCTGCATCAAATGAATCAGCGCCTGCATCTGTACCATTCTCCTGAGACTTGTCCATTCCAAGAAGGTCTGAAATCTCATCGAGATTGCCGAACTCAGAGATTATTGTCCCTACTGCCTCGTTCTCAGTCTTGCCCTCAGCGATAAGTTCATTGTACTTATCCTCCATCATAGCCAGTAGTTCCTGTTTTGCCCTGAACACATCATCAGTAGCCGGCAGATTGGCGAATATGTTGTTTAAGTACTCTCTAATGGTTTCCATACACTCTCCCCTTTTCCTAAAGTCATCATGAAATAAATCTGTCAATAACGTCCTTGGTCAAAAACCACTCTTCGCATTTCTCTCTGTAATATTCCTGTCCGGAATCAGTTATCCGGTAGTAGGTACGCCTTTTGCCATTGTCTGCATCCCGTGAAAAAGAAGTGATATAGCCATTCTTCTCAAGCCTGTTGAACGCAGAATAAAGCGTTGTCTCCTTGATGAGGTACTTCCCGTCCGACACAGTTTTGATATTCTTTGATATCTCATATCCGTAGGAATCCCCCTGCCGAAGGAAGTACAGGATAATCGTATCATTGTAACCTCTTATCACATCACTGCTGATCTCCTGCATACTTTTTCCTTCCTCTAGATTTACTACGACTATCATACTACGACAGACATAGTATCGTCAATAAAAAAATAAAACAGACCGCTGTGTTATTCACACAGTGGTCTGTTTTTTATATTACAGTCTTTATCAGCCAGTGATTGTGCAGTACATGAAGTACTTGTATCCAAGAGGACTTGAGAAGAAGCCCTGAACATTGCTGCTCTTCATGTAAAGATCTGTGTAGTAGTAGATAGGGCAGATGCAGCCTGTTGACATAAGAAGATCCTCTGCTCTGTGCATAAGTGCATAACGAGTGTTGGTATCTGTGCAAGTCTTGATGTCGTTGATGATAACATCATATGTCTCAGCCCATGTGCCGTTCTCAACCTTGGTGTCATAGCCAAGATCTGTGATGTCAAGTGAGTAAGCCTTAACAGAGGCATTGTCGCCCTTACCGAACTGAACGTCGTTGTTACCTGACTGTGTTGTCCACATATCAAGGAATGAGATAGGATCGTTGTAGTCACCGAGCCATCCGTTACGAGCGATTGAGTAGTTGCCGGCTTTACGTGTATCAAGGAATGTAGCCCACTCCTGGTTCTCAAGGTTAAGTGTGATGCCTACGCCTGCGAATGTTGACTGGATAGCCTCACCGATTGCCTTGTGTCCCTCTGATGTATTGTAGAGGTATGTAAGTGTAGGGAAGTCTGTGAACTGCTGTGTAGCCTCATCGAATGTGTAGTACTTCTTGAGGGTATCCATAGCTGTTGTCCAGTTAGACTCGTAAGCTGCATCTGTTACATCGTAGTATCCTGTAAATCCACCGGGGCCTGCGTTCTCATAGAACTGAGATCCGTCAGCATCTGTAAGACCCATAGCTACGAATGAAGAAGCAGGAACCTGTCCGCCCTGTGCAATGTCATTAACGATGTAGTTTCTGTCGATGAGAAGTGCAAGTGCATTACGTACTTCGTTCTCTGCAGCAGCCTTCTCAGCACCTGTAAGGGTATTGCCTTCAGGAAGGATCTGCTCGTTGACATTCCAGCATACATAGTATGTTCCGAGCTGTCCGGCTGTTACGAACTCATCGGGATGTGTATCCTTGAGAGTTGCGATCTCATTTGTAGGAACATCATCGATGAACTGCCAGTCGCCATTCTCAAAGTTAGCCAGCTGGTTGTTGGCGTCATCTGAGAGATAGAAATTGATAACATTCATTGTTATCTTGTCAGCATCATAGAAGTTGTCATTCTTGGTAAGTGTGATGAGTGAGTTGTGATCCCAGCTTGTCATGGTGTAAGCACCGTTGCAGACAAATGTTGAAGGATCTGTAGCCCATGCCTCGTTAGCAACTACATCCTCACGTACAGGCATATATGTAGGGAATGCAAGAAGCTCATTCCAGTATGCAACTGTGTTTGCAAGAGTTACCTCAAGGGTCTTGTCATCAACTGCTTTTACGTTGAGCTTGCCATCGGCATAGCCGTCAACAACCTCAAACATGTAGCCATAGTCAGCTGCTGTGTCAGGGCTGATAGCACGATTCCAGGCAAAAACGAAATCGCCGGCTGTTACAGGCTGTCCGTCAGACCATGTAAGACCATCTCTGAGTGTGTAAGTGTAGGTTACTGTACCGTCATCATTTACAACACCCTCAACGAGCTCCTGTGCGCAGTCAGGCTGAAGCTCAAGATTGCCGTTGGCATCCTGTCCCCACTTTGCAAGACCTGCAAAGAGATGGTTGATCATTGTCGCACCATCTACTGCTGAGTTAAGAGCAGGATCGAGTGATGCAGGTTCTGAAGCAAGACAAACATTGATTGTCTGCTCTCCTGAAGCCTCTGCTGCAGGTGCTTCTGCAGGAGCCTCTGTCTGTGCAGCATCTGCAGGTGCAGCTGAATCAGCAGGTGTGGTTGAATCAGCTGACTCTGTTGTCTGAGCCTGATCAGCTGAGCCGCCATCTGTTGCAGGAGCCCCCGTGCTGCCGCATGCAGCAAGAGAAAGAACCATGCTTGATGCAAGCATTAAAGAAACTAACTTCTTTTTCATAATTGTCCTCCTTTATTATGAAATTTTTTATATCAAATACATGATACACAAATACAAGATATAGTATATCATATTTTTGAACAATACTAATACATCATATTATGTATTGATTTCCGCTGTCCTGTGACATGCAACAAAGTGTCCCTTGGAAACCTCTTTAAACTCAGGCATGCACTCAGCGCACTCAGGCTTCGCATAGTCACATCTGGTTCTGAACGGGCATCCCGAAGGAGCATTCAGAGGGCTTGGGATATCACCGGAAAGGACAATACGCTTATTGGCCCTTGCAATCTTAGGATCAGGAACAGGAACCGCAGAAAGGAGCGATTTGCTGTATGGGTGCAGAGGATGATTGTATATCTCATCTGCATCTGCAAGCTCTACCATCTTACCGAGATACATTACCGCAATCCTGTTACTTATATGTCTCACAACCAGAAGGTCATGGGCGATAAACAGATATGTAAGTCCCAGCTTGTCCTGAAGCTCATCAAACATGTTGATGACCTGAGCCTGGATTGAAACGTCAAGAGCAGATACTGGCTCGTCGCAGACAATGAATTCCGGATTTACGGCAAGGCTTCTTGCAATGCCGATACGCTGACGCTGTCCGCCTGAAAACTCATGGGCATATCTTGAAGCGTGCTCTGAGTTAAGTCCCACATATCCCATAAGCTCAAGGATACGCTCTCTTCTCTCCTCTTTGGTCTTGTACAGTTCATGGACATCCAAGGGCTCCGCGATAATATCGGATACAGTCATCCTTGGATTAAGAGATGAATAGGGATCCTGGAAAACCATTGTTGCCTTTTTTCTGAATTCCTGAATATCCTCTTTTGTCTTAATAAGTTTGCCGTCGTACCAGATTTCTCCCGCTGTAGGCTTGTACAGATTAAGAATCGTACGTCCTACTGTGGTCTTGCCACAACCTGACTCTCCTACAAGTCCGAGTGTCTCACCCTTCTTAATAGAGAAGGAGACATCATCAACTGCCTTAAGGGGCTTACTCTTAAAGAATCCGACATTGACATTGAAGTATTCCTTAAGATGCTTTATATCAACAAGAACTTTATTGTTTGTATCACTCATTATTTCTCACCGCCTTCCACTGCTTTTTCAGAAGACTTACCCTGATTGCCGCTCTCCATGAGCTTTTTAACATTCATCCAGCAGCCTGCCGCATGGTCATCATTGATCTGCATGCGCTCTGCTCTTTCACGAAGACAGATCTTCATGGCATTGTCACATCTTGGCGCAAACGGACAGCCCTTAGGCATATTAAGAAGGTCAATGGGAGTACCGGATATCGGCTCCAGTTTCTTGCCCTCTCTGCCCTCTGTGGGAATGGAGCGAAGAAGTCCCTTGGTGTACTCGTGGCAGGGATTGTAGAAAATCTCATCCGCAGTTCCCTGCTCGCAGATTGAACCGGCATACATAACAATAACCTCATCACACATCTGCGCAACTACGCCCAGATCATGTGTGATCATGATGATAGCCATTCCAAGTTCTCTCTGAAGCGACTTCATAAGATCAAGGATCTGTGCCTGAATCGTAACATCAAGCGCTGTTGTAGGCTCATCCGCAATAAGTATGTCAGGCTCGCAGGCAAGCGCCATAGCGATCATAACACGCTGTCTCATACCGCCCGAAAACTCGTGAGGGTACTGATCCATTCTCTTCTCAGGCTCATTCACATTTACGAGTTTGAGCATCTCGATCGCACGTGCCCTGGCCTCTTCCTTATTTCTGTCAGTGTGGAGGAGTATTGCCTCCATGAGCTGATGACCGATCGTATATGTAGGATTCAGACTGGTCATGGGATCCTGGAAAATGATGGAAACCTTGTTGCCTCGAACGGTCTTCATCACCTTTTCGCCGGCGCCCACAAGCTCCTGTCCATCGAGTTTGATAGAACCTGACACGATCTTACCCGTGCCTGCCAGAATCTGCATTATTGAATATGCCGTAACAGACTTGCCGCTTCCGGACTCTCCAACAATTCCAAGTACCTTGCCTCTGTCCAGATTAAAAGATATTCCATTAACTGCCTTGACCTCACCCGCATCTGTAAAGAATGAGGTATGCAGATCTCTTACTTCCAATAAATTCATTTTTACTTCTCCATAATATAATTATTGACTTCTGTTCTATTGCTCCGTGCCGGCATCAATCATGTATCAAGCTTAGGATCGAATGCATCGCGAAGTCCGTCACCAAAGAGGTTCAGTGAAAGAACTATCAGCGAGATAACGATTGCAGGAATTATCAATCTGTAAGGATAAGAAGAAATTCCGTTGAGCGCATCAGAAGCAAGTGAACCCAGAGAAGGCATGGGCGCATTTACACCAAGTCCCAGGAAGGAGAGGTAACTCTCTGTAAAAATAGCACTGGGAATCTGAAGTGCTGTTGAAATGATGATAACTGAGAAACAGTTGGGGATCAGATGCTTAAGGATAATCCACTTGCCCTTGGCACCTGCAGCTTCGGCCGCAAGAACATACTCCTGCTCCCTCAGTGAAAGTATCTGACCTCTTATAAGTCTCGCCATTGAAACCCAGTACAGAACACCGAATACTATGAAAAGGCTTATGATGTTCGAACCGATCTTGGCAAGAACGGTTCCGTCAAGTGCGCCTTCCATTACGACCTTGAGCACCGAGGATAAGAGGATAACCATGAGCATGTCGGGAAGCGAATATATGATGTCGACTATTCTCATGATCACCAGATCGACAGCTCCTCCGGCATATCCCGCAACAGATCCTATTGTCATACCGATGGCAAGGACTATGAGACTTGCAAAAAAGCCTACTGCCAGGGAAATACGTGTTCCGTAAACAACACGAATAAAATAGTCTCTTCCCTGAGAGTCTGTTCCAAAGATGTGAGGTATTACAGACTCACCTGCTTCTATTCTCTTAAGCTCTGACTTACCGTATTCAAAAGGTCGCAGATCCTTAAAGCTGTTATCAACAGGTTTACCCGGTGTCATACCAAGCATCTGGTCATAGGAATACGGCCAGAACATCGGAATGAAGATTGCTCCGAGAGCAATTATTACTATTATAAAAAAGCAGACTGTTGCGACCTTGTTTTTAAGAAGTCTCTTTACCGAGTCCTTAAAAAACGTTGATGAAGGGCGCATCTGCACCATATATTCTTTTTCTTCATCGGTTGCCGGGATGAAATCATCCATATTAACCTGCGCACTGAGTTTCGAAATGTCCATTTTGTAGTTCTCCTAATCTATGTTCCAAAAACAATATTTATGTTGTAAAGGTCATAAGTGATGTTTATTCCAGAGTAATTCTCGGATCAACGACCTTATACAGGATATCTCCTATCAGGTTCATGATGACGATAAGAGCCGCAAGTATGATCGTGGTACCCATGATAAGAGGATAGTCACGTCCTGTTATGCTGTTTACAAAAGCACGTCCTATTCCGGGAACCGCAAATATCTGCTCAACAACAAGTGAACCTGTAACAATACCTGCAAGCATGGGACCAAAGTATGTAATGACCGGAATAAGTGAATTCTTGAGCGCATGACCAAAGATTATCTTTACTCCTGACACGCCCTTGGCCTTGGCTGTTCTTATATAATCCTGCCCGAGCACTTCAAGCATTGATGACCTTGTAAGCCTTGTGATATATGCCATTGGATAGAGTGACAGGGTCAGTATCGGAAGAACCAGTCCGTTCTTGGATGCTCCGTTTGCAGGAAACCACTTTAAGTTGATCGCAAATGCTATCAGCAAAAGAGATCCCATAATAAATGAAGGCATCGACACAAATGCAGTTGTAATTATCATGATGATCCTGTCTATGAACTTGTTCCTTCTCAGGGCTGCAACAGATCCAAGTATAACGCCGCAGATAAGCGCGATGACTGCCGCAATAAGTCCAAGCTTGGCAGAGGTCTTCATTCCATCGAAAATTATATCGTTGACGCTCCTGCCCTTCTGCTTGAGTGAAGGGCCAAAATCAAATTTGGTGACAACATCTCCAAGATAGGTGAGGTACTGAACGCCGAGAGGCTTATCCAGACCATATTTAGCCTCCATAGCCTTCATAACGGATTCACTGACTGCCTTCTCACCGATAAAAGGTCCGCCCGGAACTGCGTGCATTACAAAGAAGGTAACTGTGATTACCACCCATATTGTAACTATGGCAAGCAGGATTCTCTTAACAACGTACATCAAAGTCTTAGTATTCATAGCATCTCCAAAACAAAAAATATTATCCCCGCAAAGCGTTAATACTTTAGTGCGTTAAATCATTACACAAAAAAATGCACCGGCATACTTGCCCGTACATAAGCTATTGGGGATTAACCAACTATAGGCACGTAAACGTAAACGTGCAAGCCTTGTATAGTTTAAATTGATGATTACTTTATGTCAAGTATATATGCATAAAAGCGCTGCAATTGATTAATATACATCAAGCCTTTGTCATCAAAAAGACACTTGTCCGTCACCAGCGAACATTTCGGTATATTGTCTTTCTCACATGAAGTTGTGAAATGAAATTTCATTATAAAATTGCACTATTGAAACAAAAATTATTTGTGAATATTTTTTTGCATTTTTTTCACCATTTAAACACAATTACATG
The DNA here is from genome assembly GCA_946536145.1 of uncultured Butyrivibrio sp. Lineage (GTDB taxonomy): Bacteria > Bacillota > Clostridia > Lachnospirales > Lachnospiraceae > Butyrivibrio. The sequence goes on along the minus strand of CAMNEA010000034.1, from coordinate 8,296 downwards.
TTACAATTAAATCCAAGTTAGTGATCAGGGAAACCTGAACACTATCTCCCCCTCATAAGAAAATCGCAGGCACTCACGTCCCCCCGTGGGTGTTTTTGCGTTATATATGTATTTTCATCGCATTCTGTACTTACAGTTTTTAGATTTATAAAGAATAACAGTCAATTTGGTTATTTTTATTTTATAATAGGTTATATTTCTTTTAGAGTTCTGACATAATTTGGCAAAATTTAACCGCTATTATTATCTCATCAGAAGGAAATAACTTCTGAACCCCCAACAATACTTTTTTTCATACACGGGTTGTCCGGTTCCCCACCTGACAACCCCTCCTCCCAAAAAATACCACAGGTTTTTAGCCTGTGGTTTTCTTATGTTCTCTATTCATGAAGCTAAAGAGCGCCTCTTCTCCGAAACAGCTATCCCAATGAAAATGAGTATCCCTGCCAGAGACAGGATCATTCCGGCCTTAAGTCCCACTGTCTCATAAACCATGTCGATATGATGTGATGACACCTTTTGTTCTATCGGTATATAGGTCAGTGAGTCATAGACTGCAACAGGAACCACCTCTTTGCCATCCACTTTAACCGACCAGCCCCTCTGGAACGGAACCGTCAGGAAAACCCCGTCATGATCACCTGTATCCACAGTAATATATGAAGACCTTAGCTTTTTAACTTCACATCCTGCCATCTCAGCCTCTTTAAAGGCTTCTTCAAGAGCATCTGTATCCTCAGTTACAAAGACAGCGCTTCCAAAATCCGCATCCTGATCTTCTGACGTTAATGAGACGCTAACCTTCTCGCCGCTACTTCTGAATCCGAGGTTCAAAACCTTAACACAGGATGCATTGCCATAGCCGCTCACATAGTCTCCGTCAACATATACAGAAAGCCCCTCCGCGGCACCTATAAGTCCGTCAAAATAGGCATACATCTCTCCGTCGTAATCCGCGCTCACCTCGAAGTCTATTGTATATACTCCGTCTTTTTCATAGACACCGCTATCAGCAAAGCTGCAATGTCTGAAGATGGAAATATCTTTTCCCAGGAGTCTTCCGTAAATATCCTCCTGAAGAGAAAACGGATCCTTCTTCGGAACATGTGACATTCCGACATCCGGAGTGTTGCTCTGAAGGTCCGATATGCCTTCGAGGTCATATCCATCCGTCCCGATCGCAAGGGGCAAGGCATACGGGTTTTTGTATACCTCGATGCCATCGTTTTTAACCATCTCATAGGAAGGATGAACCGTAAACCTGCCGTCATCCATCACATATTTTACGCCCAGGATGCTGTCGGCAGTTGCCGTATTGTCATGTCCGTAATCAGTGTGCAGTACATCGTCATTAAATCCAAGCCTCTGCAGGAAATATCTGACATACAAAAGCCCTGCCGAACTGTAATGCGTAACTCCGTTATATGCGTACTGCAGCGAGTCATTCTGTTCCCTGGGACTGTAGGTCTCCATTCTGTAAAAAGAGCTGTCTGCCGTCTTAATACTGGTTACAGCCTCAAGATTCTCTGATATCTGCTCGCTGTATGCGCTCTGCGTCACTGCAAGGGGCGACTGCTTGATATATGTAAAGAGCGCGTTGGCAGTGAGATCTGCCATATTGACTATGAGGAGTCCTGTGATAACAACCTCAAATATCCTGTTCTGTTCCTTGCGCACGAACACACACACGGCAAATGCAAGGATATAGAAAGAAGCAAGGATACAGTTTATTTTGAGCGCTGCAGGGAAGATGTGGTCGTACATCCCGTTCTTTATCAGATACAGAAAGACGAAAATAACTGCTCCGCAGATAAGAACCTTTAAATAAGATATATCCTCTCTCAAAAACTCAAGCGCCCTGCAGGCACAGATTATCATAACAAAGACGCACAGATAGGCCTGTCTGTAGGGATGCCCCGCAGGCTCCATTCCCGCGTGCCAGATGACATTTAAAAGATCGCTGCAGAAAGATACCGCAAATATGGAAAGGAGTGCGAACATTCCTATGCGCTCCCTCTTCGGAATATCCTGTGACATAAAAAACATCAGTATGAGAAAGACAAGAAGAACACCGACAAAGAGCTGCGGATAACCAAAGAACTGCTCATTCTCGTCAAATGCCAGCGTTGGAAGCTTGGAAAAAAGATCTGTCAGAGTCAGATTTTTGCCGCTCAGAACAAATCCTTTTGTCGAAATATCCTTGGGACTGTCAACAAGCTCAATAGCTGTGGGAACAAGAAGAGCCGCCGGAATGATCCCGGCAAGAAGAGTCGCTCCGATAACCCGAGAGATCAGATAAAAAGGTCTCTCATACTCTTTTATATATAATCTGGTGATCGTCCACAGAGCCACGAAGATAAGCACCTGATATGAAATATAATAGTTAAAGACAAGCATCAGTGAAAGAGTGATAATATACGGCGCTTTTCTGTTTTCGGTAAGGACCTTCTCCAGAAAGTGGATAAGAATAGGAACAAGTATCACGACATCAGTCCACATCATATTATTGCTGTGGGCAAAAAGAAATCCCGAAAAAGCCCAGGATACAGAACATATCAGGACTGCAAGCCTGTTGTTTGCAGTTACATGCTCCTGTAGAAACATATCCATAATAAAGGCTGCAAGCATAAGCTTAATCCCGATTATGACAGTCATACAAAGAGGCATACTGCTCTGCTCAAAAAGAAGTGTCAGCAAAAGAAACGGACTAGTCATATAATAGGCAATAAAACCTATGATGCCTGATCCGAGAGTTGTCGAGAAGGAATAAAAGATATCATTCTCCCCGCCGATTATCGTCTTATAGTATGCATAATAATCAACATACTGCCTCTTTAAATCGAACATCAAAAAGGTCTTGTCTCCAAAGGGAACTATTCCCTCTATAGCCAAGACCGTTATGAACATTACAAATATACATATACTTGAAATCAGAGCATGCTTCTTCATATTTCTAAATTGTACTTAACAAAGCTGCCTTCGTCAACGGACTTTGTTAGTTATCAGAGCTTTATGACCAGTCCGTCATCTGTTCCGGCGATGATGTTGCTCTCCTTACCGGCCAGATCTTTTCCACCTACAAAGTACTGATACTCATGAAGAATATGATCCCTCTTCATACCCGAAATAGCCTGCTTCATATCCTTTGAAGCCAGTCCAGATTCACCAAAAAGATCAATTGAAGAGCTGTCATACTGACCAAAAGATATTGCGACATTCTCTATTGAAGCATTTTCCCTCGCGGGTACTTCTACAGTAAGGTCAAGGCCGGACTTCTTCGCCTCCTGCCTTGGCTGTTCATTTGTATCTTTCCCCGGAGCATTTATCTGCTGCTTGTCAATCTGTGTTTTATCTGATACAGAGGGAATATTATACGCGTTATAACCGGACATATAGCCGCCAAGTCTGTCAAGAGCCATATCATATTCCTCCTTTCAACATACTTATTCTGGCACAGATTATATCGGTGCCGATGACTTTTTTATTAACATGATTATATAAAAAAAGTCTTAAAAATTACATCGTATATTATAAATTTTTTAGTTCTGCTCAGCATATCCCCGCAGCCTTAAGGAGCTGTCCTGTGTAGGGATGCTGCGGCGCTTTGTATACTGACCTTGTATCTCCGTACTCAACCACATGGCCGTCCTTCATGATCATTACATGATCGCTTATCTTGTACACCACCCGGAGGTCATGCGAAATAAATATAATCGATATTCCATGTTTCTTGTGAAGATTCTCAAGAAGTTCAAGCACCTGCGCCTGAATTGTGACATCCAGCGCAGATACCGGCTCATCAGCTATGAGAAGCCCGGGCGAGCGCATAAGTGCTATTCCGATGCACACTCTCTGCCTCTGTCCGCCTGAGAGCTGCGCAGGATAGCGTCCGAGCATTGATAGAGGAAGCTCAATCTCCTCCATTATCTCTTTAACCCTGTCGTCGATCTCCCGGCGGCTCCATTTCTTTTTCTTATCTACCCTGAGGGGCTCCTCTAAAAGCCACCCGATTGTCTTTGAAGGGTTAAGTGAGCTGTAAGGATCCTGGAAGACCATCTGGGGATTCTCATACTTTTGCCAGATCTGTCCCGTATAATCTTTGTTGATCCCGACAATTGCCCTTGCGAGAGTCGACTTGCCGCTTCCGGACTCCCCTGCAATCGCAAGTACTTCTCCCTCCTCCATCTCAAAAGACACATCGAAGAGTGCCTGTATCTTTTTGTTCTTTGAGAAGAACCTGCTCTTATTATTTTTGTAAAAGACATTCAGGTCTTTGACCCTGAGTACCGGAGATTCTATCATATTCCATCCTTAAGTATTAAGATCTATCCTTGGTATTGCCGCAATCAGTCTCTTGGTATAAATATCCCTTGGATGTGTGAAAACATCCGATGTCTTGCCGGATTCGACAATGTTGCCGTGCTGCATGACTATTACTCTCTGGCAGAGCTGATTGACAAGACTCAGATCATGCGAGATAAAAATGATCGATGTCTTTCTCTCTTTGTTGAACCTCTTTAGCAGTTCAACGATCTGTGCCTGAACCGTGACATCAAGGGCCGTTGTGGGCTCATCCGCAATAAGTATCTTGGGGTCACCTATCATGGCTGCTGCGATCATAACTCTCTGTCTCATACCGCCCGAGAGCTCGTGAGGATACATATTGTACACATCTTCGGCATTTTCAAGACCGACTGCCTTTAGCATCCCGATCGCTTTCTCTTTTCTCTCAGGCTTTGTAACCTCCGGATGATGGATGAAAAGAGGCTCCTCCACCTGCCATCCGATTTTCTTGACAGGATTCAGACTTGTCATTGGCTCCTGAAAGATAATGGATATCTCATCCCCCTGATAAGACCTTAAGGTCTTTCTGTCACAGGTAAGAAGGTCGTTTCCGTCAAACATTATCCTTCCGCTCTTTTTCAGACTCTTTCTGTTAAGAAGCCCCGCTATTGCAAGGGCGCTCATGCTCTTGCCGGAGCCGGATTCTCCCACGATCCCGACTATCTCTCCCTTGCCGAGCATAAGATCAAAGTCCTCGACAGCAACCTCCGGGACATCATGGTCATGAAATTCTATATGAAGATCCGTTACATCAAGGATTATTTCCATCTGGCCAGTCCCTCTCCCAAAAATGCAAAACCAAGAACCATTAAAACAATTACCACGCCGGGACACAGTACATAAAAAGGCGCTGTAAACATATACTGCTGGGCATCAGAGAGCATCTTGCCAAGTGATGCATACGGAGGCTGAGATCCCACGCCCAGATAGCTGAGCCCGGCCTCTGCCAGCACTGCGTTATTAAAGCCGATCATTATGGAGGATGCCATAACCCCTTTGATATTTGGAAGTATATGGACAAAAATCATCCTAAGATCAGATACTCCTATGAGTCTGGCATTTTCCACATAGTCCATACTCTTGCATCTTAAGACCTCTCCCCTTACTATTCTGGCAAAACTCGGTATAAAAGCTATTCCAAGGGAAAGAAGGAGCTGCAGCCATCCCGTTCCAAATACGCTGACGATAACCAGGGCAAGAAGTATGCTTGGAAACGCAAAGAGCGCATCAATGATCCTCATAGCAACCTCATCAAGCATTCCGCCAAAATATCCCGTAACAGCACCGATTATCGTCCCCATAACGGCTCCGATGAGCACTGTCCCTATCGCGATAAACAGTGTGATCCTGCTCCCATACATGACCCTGCTAAGGACATCCCTGCCCATGTTGTCTGTCCCCATCGGGTGGCGAAGTGATATCCCCGCAAGTTTCTCCGACGCGTTCATCATCGTGGGCTCGTAGGGCATCCAGAAAAGACCGACAATGATCAGCAAAAGAACTGCTCCGGTTATGATCATCCCAGCCAGCAGATATGTATTCTCTCTAATATTCTTTTTCAGGCTTGTCTGCATCTTTTTCATTCTTTCAAACCTATTCTTGGATCCACGATCCTGTATATTATATCCACAAGAAAATTCACGAGTATGACAATGATCGCGATCCCCATGATGATTGCCTCAACCACCGGATAATCTCTGTTGCTGATACTGGTAAGAAGTATCCTGCTTATCCCGGGGATCCCGAAGACCTGTTCTATAACGATACTGCCCGCAACCATGTCCGCGAGCGCCATTCCCAGAAAGGTTATCACCGGTATCATTGCATTCTTGAGCACATGCCTGTAGAGCACTCCATTGGTGTTATTGCCCCTGCTGTAGGCAGTTCTTGCATAGTCGCGCTGTGATTCATCGATAAGACTGCCCCTTAGCATCTTGACCGTCATGGCTATCTTGGGAAGCGCTATGGCGAGAGCAGGGAAAAAGAGATATCTTATGAACCTGGAAAAGTCATCCGTATAGTTGACGAATCCCCCGGGCGTAAATAATCTGAAAATCATTCCAAAGACAAATGTCAGAAGAATGCCGGAAAAGAAAGGCGGGATAGCCATTATTATCTGATTTGCCACCATGATACACCTGTCCAGTATTCCACCTTCATGCTTGGCTGTGATGATGCCAAGAGGGATAGATATAAGCACAGTGAGCAAAAAGGCCATTATGGCCATGGTCAGAGTAATGGGGATCTTGCTTAGCACCATACTGCTCACAGGAACCTTGTAATTGTAAGAAGTTCCCATGTCACCGGCAAGAAATCCGGTCAGCCATCTGCCATATCTGACGAGCACAGGGTCATTAAGTCCCATCTGCTGTCTTGTCTGTTCCACGAGCTCAGGAGATGCCTCAGTTCCGAGCATCCTAAGCGCCGGATCACCCGGAATAATACTAAAGGCGAGGAAAACGCATACTGAAACAACCAGTAAAGTGGTTATCATCATTCCGAATTTTCTAATGATGTATTTCATATATGCATTCCTCGCCTAAATTATTATTAATTACTGTTCTACAGGTCTTATCTTACTTATATCCTGTACATAAAGAGGGTAAAAGACATATCCTGTAAATTTCTTGTTCACGGCAACAAACTCAGGAAGATCCTGAATATAAACACTTGCTGCCTCTTCTGAAAGGATCTTTAAACACTCTTTGTAATACTCTGTCTTGGCGGCATCATCCGATGCGCTCTGAGCATTGGCAAAAGCTTCATCATAAGCCTTGCTATTGAAGTTCACGAAGTTTCTTCCGGCATCTGATGCATATCTTGCCAAAAGAGCTGACGCTGTAAGAGTTGATGCATCGACACCAACAACAGTCGCCTCATAGTTTCTGTCGGAGTATACATCAGAGAGCCATGAGTTCCACTCAACTTCCTGGATCTTGGCTGTAACGCCGATCTTCTTAAGTTCCTCCGAAAGAACCTGTGCCGTGTCAACGTGCTGATCATAGTTGGAAGGAACAGTGATCGTAAACTCAAATCCATTGGGGTATCCCGCCTCTGTCAAAAGTTCCTTGGCCTTATCAAGATCAGTGTTGTAAGTATCGTTGAGCTCAGGCATAAAGTACTTGCCAAATGAAGGGAACATTGCACTTCCGATCTCAGTTCCGGCTCCGTCAGAGACAAAGTCCATTATCTCCTTGGGATCTATTGCGTAGCAGAGAGCCTGTCTGACTCTCACATCATCAAAGGGCTTTTTAGCATTGTTGATGTACATGGCCTGCACAAGGTTCATTGTTCCCTCATAGATGTCAAATTCATCCTTGAGCTGGCTGACCTGCTGGCTGGTAACCCTGGCATACATATCGATAGAGCCGCCCTTGAGATCCATTACTATTGCATCCGGATTGGCCTCAATCTTGAAGGTTACGTCCTTGATATATGCCGGCTCTCCCCAGTAATCGTCAAACCTTGTTACTATAAAATTCTCCTGCGGTGAGCTGGAAACATACTTGTAAGGACCTGTTCCAATCGCCTTGGTAGCAGGATCAGCATTTGAAGCCGGAATAATAGCTGCCGTGAGCTGTGCAAGGAAGTCTGAATCCCCCTCCTTAAGAACCACTTCAACGTGCTTGTCATCAACAATATTTACACTTTCAATTTCTGAATAAGCTGAGATAAGAGGCTCGCTGCCGTCAGTACCGGCATTGCGGTCCAAAGAATATTTGATATCCTCTACTGTAACAGCACTGCCATCGTGAAACTTGATGCCCTCTCTCAGTGTAAAGGTGTAAACCTTGTTGTCTTCTGAGATCTTGAACTCACTGGCTACAGCAGGATTAAGATTACCATTTTCGTCCGGTTTAACCAGACCTTCAAAAATATTGAATAACACCTCTTTAGTTCCTGCCCCTGTCGCATAGTGGGGGTCAAGACTGTCAATGTCCTGAGGTATTCC
>CAMNEA010000033.1 GCA_946536145.1 uncultured Butyrivibrio sp. | reverse complement strand
ATAAATGCAACCGCGCTCGGCGCGAGCATGTTGCGAGCAACATGCTTTTTTATTTCAGTTAATATTTATTTAAAGAGTTGGCAGAAAATTTATCTTAATTTCTATATTTTGTGTATCTATATTTGAAAAATGCATTTTAAAGCGATAAAATTAAATATGGGTTATATTGACATGTTTAGAGGAGATTGGGAAGTGCTAAACAGGAGGGGAATTGCCAGAGCAGTTGTTTTATTGGCGGTTATTGCACTGGCACTAATAATAGCAATAGCAGTGCCGCTTGTGTTTAAAAGAACGCAGAGCGTTGCAAAGGATGTTGATGCTCTGTATATTCAGGCGGCAGAGGATGACGCTTATCTTAGATGGGTTCAGGATGGCAGACCCTTTTCTGCCATATATGATTCTGAGAACAAGAGGTTTATAGATATAGAAGGCGGAATGAAAAAGGTGGATCCGTATGGCACCAGCAAAGAGCACGAGGGAATGGTGATCTATGTAAAGGTTGATGCTAACGGCAATATTAAGACCAGATGGGTTTATCAGGACGACGAGACTATTTTTAAATAATGTGTGATAGGGAGCGGAACATGGCTAGAAAAAAGATTGGAGAACTTTTAATTGAAAAGGGATTCATAACTGAGAATGAACTGAAATTTGCTCTGGATATGCAGTTGCAGACTCATGAAAAGCTCGGTAAGGTCTTTGTTGACAACAAGATCATCACACCGGAGGAACTGGCACAGACTCTGGGTGCCCAGCTTGGCATTGAGTATGTTGATCTTGCCAGGATGACAATTCCGGAGGACCTCTCAGGACTTGTGAGGAGGAATATTGCCAGACAGAATCATCTGGTTCCTGTAAGAAAGCAGCAGGATACACTCTATGTTGCCATGGACGATCCCCTCAACTATTTTGCCATCAATGAGGTGAGAAAAGCTACCAATATGAAGGTGGTGCCTCTTATCGCCACGCCCGCTGCCATCGAGAGGATAACCAATACTCTTTACGGCAATGAAAACGCAAATAAGGCTATTGCGGATTACAGGAAGGAACTTGTGGCGGAAAACAAAAAGTCTGCGCAGGATCAGCCTGCCGGAACTTATGATTTCATCATATCTTCCAACGCTATAAATGCGGATGCGGACTCCGCTCCTACTATACGTCTTGTCAATTCAATTATTGAAAGAGCAGCGCTCGAGAGAGCATCCGACATTCATTTTGAGCCAAGAGAGCATGAGATGGAAGTCCGCATGAGAATAGACGGTATCATGAGACCTATCCTCAAGGTTCCCAAGGATCTTATGCCGTCCGCTATTGCGAGGATCAAAACGATGTCAGGTCTGGATGTTGCAGAGAGGAGGATCCCTCAGGACGGACGTTTCTCAGCATCGGTTCTCAACAAGGTCTTTGATGTGCGTGTGTCAACTCTCCCCATTGCCTGGGGAGAAAAAGTTGTATGCCGTCTCCTTGATAAGACAAATACCGAGATTCACAAGGAGAATCTGGGACTGAGACATGACGATGTCGATAAATTCGACAAGCTCCTTAGCTACAAGAATGGCGTTATGCTGCTGGTTGGTCCTACCGGTTCAGGTAAGACGACCACCATGTACGCGATGCTCAATGAACTTAACACCAAGGATGTCAATCTTGTTACTCTTGAGGATCCTATAGAGTATAACATCGAGGGACTTAACCAGGTACAGATAAACCCGAAGGTCAACATGACTTTTGCAAACGGACTCAGAGCCATACTCAGACAGGACCCCGACATAGTATCTGTCGGCGAGATCCGTGACGGCGAGACCGCAGAGATAAGCATGAGAGCGGCTCTTACCGGCAAGCTGGTTCTGAGTACGATCCACACCAATGATGCTGTGGGAGCTATAGACAGACTTATAGATATCGGTGTTGAACCGTATCTTGTTTCAGCTACTCTAAGGGGAGTTGTATCCCAGAGACTTGTAAGGAGAATATGCCCTTACTGCGGCGAGGAATACGAGCCCACAGAGGCAGATGAAAGAGCGCTCGGTATTAAGATAGAGCCCGGAGTGAAGTTCAGAAGAGGGCGCGGTTGTCAGCAGTGCTTTAATACAGGATTTAGCGGACGTATTGCCGTATTTGAGATCATGATGATAACACCCAGGATAAGGGATCTCATATACAAAAGAGCGGGAAGAGCTTCTGTCGAAGAGGAGCTCAGTAAGCCCGGAAGCAATTTTGTCACTCTGAGAGAGTCAGCTACCAAGCTCGTTTACGACGGTATTACTACAGTATCCGAGGTAGTCAGGATCACCAACGAGAGGGAATAATATCATGATGAACATAGAACAGATGGTATTGAAAGCCAAGGAAGACAACGCGTCAGATATTCATATTATATGCGGACTTCCGCCCAAATACAGAAAAAGCGGGGATCTGGAGGATCTCGAGCCGGATGTTGTTTCAATCGATGACTGCCTCGAGGTTGCAAGAGAGCTCGCCGGATCAGAGGAAGCCTATGATGAGCTTATGAGAGTGGGTGAGCTTGATGCTGCTGCCTTCATAGCCGAGAGCAGATGCCGTATCCATCTGTTTAAACAGCAGGGTGTGCCTAGTCTTGCGCTTCGTATTCTTTCGGAGAACATACCAAAGCTTGATCAGCTCGGGGTTCCTCTGGGAGTACTCGAACTTCCCAAGCTCCACAAGGGGATCGTTCTTGTGACAGGCGAGACAGGATCCGGTAAATCTACCACTCTTGCCGCGATAATAGACAATATCAATCACAATTACAAAAGGCATATCGTAACCCTTGAAGATCCTGTGGAATACATCTACAAACCTGATCTGTGCGCGATCAATCAGAGAGAAGTTGGCAAGGACACCGAGAGCTTTGCGTCGGGTCTTCGCGCATCCTTAAGAGAGGATCCCAATGTTATCCTTATCGGTGAGATGAGGGACAGAGATACGATCGAGACAGCTATCACGGCCGCTGAGACTGGACATCTGGTTTTCGGAACTCTTCATACCGGAAGCGCTTCGGATTCTGTGGACAGAATGGTGCAGGTATTCCCTGAGGGAGCCCAGCAGCAGATAAGGCTTCAGCTCTCAATGGTGCTGCAGGCTGTGCTGACACAGCAGCTCATCCGGAAAAAAGGAGGAGGGCGTGTCCTGGCCGCTGAGTATATGGTAGTGACAGATGCTATCAGAAATCTGATCCGCACTGGTAACACACCGCAGATAGCCAATGCGGTTGCGACAAGTGCCGAGATTGGAGGTCAGACTATGGATCAGGCGCTCATCATGCTCGTGCGCAGAGGATTTATCACAAGAGATAACGCGCTTCACTATGCGGTAAACAGGGACTATGTCAACAGGAACATGATGTAGAAATCATGATGTAAGTCAGTAAGGAATTTTCTTTATTTCAGGAGGAAGAATGAACAGCTACAAGTACACTGCGGTTTCAGCATCGGGTGAACAGATAAAAGGGATGATCGAGGCAGTGGATCAGCTCGAGGCAACAGCCAGGATAAGACAACAGTACGATGTTGTTTTATCGATTGAGGAAACCGGTTCAGGGCTGTCAATGCCCGGATTTCTCAATATCGACATCGGCGGAAAAAAGCTTGACAACAAAGCCTTTACGCTTATGTGCAGCCAGTTTGCGACGATCCTGACTGCAGGCATTCCTATAGCGAGAGCTGTCAAGCTTATAGGCGATAAGACCACTGATAAATATTTAAAGAAGCTCCTTGAGCAGGTTTCACAGGATGTTGAAGCCGGAAGAACCGTCTCTGCATCATTTGCAGACCACGGCAGCGATATTTTGCCGGCGACCTTCTGCGAGACATTAAAAGCCGGTGAGGAAGCGGGCGATCTGGCGGGAGCCTTTGAATCATTTTTCAAACATTTTGACAAACAGACCAAGATGGGGGCGAAGGTCAGAAATGCCATGATGTATCCCATGTTTGTCCTTGCTATAGCGATAGGCGTTGTGATCATACTTATGGTGAAGGTGGTTCCCACTTTTACCGCGATCTTTGCGGATATCGGATCAGAGCTTCCGCTACCTACGAGGATTCTTATAGGAACCTCGAGTTTCATCAGCAGGAATATTCTTTTCATAGTACTGATAATCGCGCTTCTGATATTTGGATACATCATGTACAAGAGGACGCCCCGTGGAGCGATGAACCTGGCAAAGCTGCAGCTGCGGCTCCCGGTTTTCGGCAATATGGCTGAGCTCAATGCCGCAAGTCTTTTTGCCAATACAATGGCTACAATGATCGGCTCGGGCATTCCGATGACTAAGGCTGTCACGATCACTTCACAGGTTATGACCAACGCCCTGTACAAAGAAAAAGTCCATGAAATGGTAGGAAGGATCGAAGAAGGCAGAACGGTAGTACAGTGCATGAGAGATACCGAGATAATGCCCGACATTCTGACAGATATGGTCGGAGTGGGCGAAGAGACCGGAGAACTCAAGCACACACTCGATGTAGTGTCGAGATACTACGACAATGAGCTTGATCAGGCTGTCACCAGAGCAATCGGTATGCTGGAACCTGCGCTTCTCATTTTTATAGCACTGATCGCGGGCTTTATTGTTATTTCAATATATATGGCAATGTTCACGATGTACGAGGGATTGTAATGCTTATATATTTCGGCGTGCTGGTGACAATACTTGGGCTGGTCTTCGGATCATTTTTGAACTGCACTGCGATGCGGCTTGTAAGAGGAGAAGACTTTGTGAGGGGCAGAAGCAGGTGCCCGAACTGCGGACATGAACTTACAGCGATCGAGCTTATTCCTGTCCTGAGCTTCCTGATCCAGAAGGGGAAGTGCAGACACTGCGGGGAGAAGATATCCGCAAGGTATATTGTTTCGGAGATCGTATTTGCTGCCCTGTCTCTTGGACTTTATTTCAAGCTGATTTTTGGCTCGGGGGATGCAATAGATGCGCAGATGATAGTCTTTCTGCGAAACTGGATTCTGACGGGATGTCTTTTCCTGATCTCTCTTACTGACCTTGAAAGTCAGGAGATATATAACGGCGTGCTGCTGTTCGGATTTGCGAATTTTGCGGTCTTTGCAGTGGCTTTGATTGTGACAAAAAATGCCGATATTTATCATGTGGGATTGTCCTTACTTTCAGGACTTGCGGTCGGGGCTGTGATGCTGCTTTTAAGCCTGATCATGGACAAGATTTTAAACAAGGACAGCATGGGAGGAGGAGATATCAAGCTGTTTGCTCTGCTCGGAATATATCTTGGGTTTGCCGGAGCTTATGAGCTGGTGATCCTGTCCTGTATTACAGGGCTTATTTTTGCAGGGATCAGAAGGATTTTGATCCCGGAAGCATCCAAAGAGTTTTCGTTCGGACCTGCGATAGCTCTTTCAGGATATATACTCCTGCTATCGGAGGAATACATTACCGGTTGGTATCTGTCAATATTATTATAAAAAAGTATTAAAAGGGAACAAAAATGGCCAAAAAAAACACAATTTTAGGTATCAGTTTAAATCATGGAAGGATTGCGATGACGATCCTGAAGGCAGGTCAGGTCAGCAGGACCATATGGGAGGACGTGCCTGACAATATCGTGGATGGGGCAAGGATATTATCCCGAAATCTCTTTGCGGATTTTTTGCAGGAGAAGCTGAAGGATAACGGGATAAAGTGCAAAAAAGCTGCCTATACGATATCTGATGAAGATCTCTTTATCAGAAATATCACAATGCCGTATATGACTGATGCACAGCTTATGTACAATATTCCTTTTGAATTTACAGACTATATTCATGGGGAAATGAAGGACTACCTGTTTGACTTTATCAAGCGCAGCACAGGCGATGGAGACATAAAAGAACAGGCAAAGATTCTGGCTTATGCGGTTCCTCTTGCGACCATCACAGAGATAAGACAGACGCTGGAGATGGCGGGACTTAAGCTTGTCAAGGCGCTTCCGGAGACTATAGCTTTTGAGGCTCTTCTTGAAAAGGTTAGCTCAGGTGAGGATGACCGGAGCAGCAAGTGCTTTCTCGATATAGGCCGCAGAGGCATCAGGATGAATATCTTCAAAAACGGTGAGTACAGCCTGACGCACCAGATAGATGTCGGAGAGGGACATGCCATCAATGCGATTGCGGACGAGCTGGGAGTTGATACTCATCTTGCAACCACATACCTTCGCTCCAATCACAATAACTGCAACGAATTAACACCTGTAGTCAATGCCTTTAAGGACATTTCGCTGGAAGTGCTTAAAGGGCTCAACTACTATGAGATGTCAGATATATCCTCCAAACTTGGAGATGTGATACTCTGTGGAACCGGTGCTCTGACTGAGCCGCTGGTGGAAATACTCAAGGAAAGAATCGACAAAAATGTCTATACGATGGACGAGTTTATGTCCGCCTATAGCAGCGATAAAAATATAAATGTGACCTACGCATCCGTCGGAGTTCTCCTTTCTGACGCGAAAGGGATAGCGGGAGACTTAAGTACCGCCGGAATGCCCAAGAAAAAGAAGATCAATTTCGCCGTTCTTGTTCCGTCGATAGTGATCTGTCTCATAATTCTCGGACTCATCGGCAAATTCGTGGTATACGACCAGTTCGCACACCTTGCCAGAGAGGTAAAACAGTCAAAAGAGCTGTACGCCAGGATTGAGGAGCAGAACAAGATCATCCAAGAGTCGGGCGAACTTGTCAGCGAGTATGCTCACTACACCTGGGACGGAATGACCGAGGAGGAAAAGGGAAGAGTAAAGAGAACAGAGATAGCGGATCTTGTGAACTTCATAAAGACCCGGGGAATAGACGTAGAGTATTATTCATTATCCGGAACTGTGATGACCATAAACATAAGAGCAGATTCGCTTGAGAGTGTGAGCAAACTCCTCAACAGCGTTAAAGAGCTTGATATCGTCGAGAGTTCATCGGTTGTTTATGCTTCGACCAAAGACGTTGAGAAGAAGGATAAGAACAGTACGGCAAATGAAGAAGGTGCCGAGGCAGTCATTAAGACCGGCAATACCGTTGAAGCACAGATCAATGTCTATATCACAAATTTAGGGGAATAGGAGAGAAATATGAAAATTCTTACCAGGGATTTTACTCCAAGGGAAAAGTTCTTACTCACAGTGCTTTTGGTGATCATAATAGCTGCAGCATACTATCTCTTTGTCTACAGAACGGTTGATGCGCAGATAAGTGCCCAGACCGCCGAAAGACAGTCATTGGAGAGCCAGCTTGAAATAGTGACTGCACAGGCCCAGAAGATACAGAAGATGGCTGAGCAGATTGAAAATGACACGCTCAGAAGCTATATGCCAAGCTATAACTCCAGCCAGAAGGAACTGGACTTTTTGAACGAAACACTCTCGGAGACAGAGAACTATCTGGTCAATTTTACGACACTTACAAGAAACGGCGACCAGATAAACAGGGGATTTATCCTTCAGTTTACCGCTAAGAACTATGCTCAGGCGGAAAAGATAATAAAAACACTTGAAGACAGTGAGATCAGGTGCCTTATAGGAGACTATATGATCAATCCGCTTGAAACCGGCGATCATCTTTTGCAGGGACAGGTGCAGGTATCTCTCAAGGGCAGTTTTTATGAGACCATGTATGACGGAGTTGAAGATAAAGAACTGCCGGAAGACGAGAGCGCTCAAAATCAAAGTTAATACCTGCCGGGTGCAGTGGGTATTTAACATCGAAGGCCTGATCAGGTGGAGGCATGTCCGCTTGACTTAAGCTTTCGCGATAAAATTTTAGTTGTAAACAGGGGACATTATGAATATGAGGGATGACAAAAGACCTTATGTAAAGTCACATAAAAAAGCTTCAAAGAGATTTCTTGTACTGGCTGAGGTGCTGGTTATGCTGATAGAACTTGGCATTACCCCTTCAAACCGTGCGGAAATCTTTTTGCCTGCGTATGTACAGGCCAAGGATTCTGATTCACCTGATGATGAAGGCTCTGATGGCGAAGACAATGAACCTGAAGCAACAGAGGAAGATTCAGGGGAAGAAGAGGGATCAGGACAAGAAGGCGACGATTCCGGCGAATCCGGCGAAGAGGACAATGTTTCTGATGGCGAAGATACGGGCGATGACGGAAACGGCGAAGAAGGCGGAGACGATCAGGGAAACGATGATCAGAGTGAACCGGAATCCGGTGATGGCGAAAACGGCGCAGGTGAAGATGAGAATAATGATCCCGATCAGGGCGGCTCGGATGAGAATGTAGATGGCGGCCAGAACGAAGGGGAAGAGAACACCGAAGAGGAAAACGGCGGAGATAATCAGGGCGGAGAAAACCAGGACGGAGAAAACCAGGACGGAGAAAATCAGGACGGAGAGAATCAGGAAGGTGAGAACCCTGAGGGAAATGAACCTGAAGAAGAAAATCCTGAGGAAGAAAATCCCGAGGAAAATCCTGAGGAAGAGAATACTGAAGAAAAAACTGATGAAGATAATTCTAATGAAGAAAACGGCGAAGAAGAGAACAAAAACGGCGAAGAAGTAAATCCCGGGGAGGATAAAGAGGAAGAAGAAAAAGAAGAGAACCCCGAGGAAGAAAACAGCGAAGAAGACGATAAAGAAAAGACCGAAGAAGAGGAAGAAGAGAAAGAAAAGACCGAAGAAGAGACTGAAGAAGACAAGGATAAGACTAAAGAAGAGGAAGACGATAAAGAAAAGACTGAAGAAGAGACTGAGGAAGACAAAGAAAAGACCAAAGAGGAAGAGGAAAAGGAAAAAGAGGAAGAAGAGACCGATAAAGAAAAGACTAAAGAGGAAGAAGAGGAAGAAGAGAAAGACAAAGGAAAGACAAAAGGCGATAAGGAAAAAGAAAAAGACAAAGAAAAAGACAAAGAAAAAGAAGAAATTAAGAAAAAGAAAGAAAAAGAAAAAACTGAAGTAAAGAAAAAGAAGGAAAAGAAAGAAGAAAAGATCATCGAAGGCAGTCTGACATCAGACAATGACCTTCTTACTATCTATTTTGACGAAGATGCTGAAATTCCCGAAGGAGCAGAAGTTTATGCCTATGAGATATCCTCAGGGGATGACTATGACAGCTACGTAAATACAGCTCTTGACAGCGCCGGCTTATCATCTGATGATGTGGCAGGCGTCAAAGTGTTGGACATTTATATCGAAAAGGATGATGACGGGGTAGATGCGAAGGATGACATTGACGTCGAGATAAATGCGCATGAGCTTTTTGGAGACGGCGTACTCTATTCCGATGATGAAGTGGTAACAGTCCACATAGATGATGGCGACGGAGACGTATTGGATACCGACGTGTACACAGAGGATGATTCGGAGAGCGAGGAATCTGCCACATATAAAGCCGATTCCATTTACTTTACTACCGGTTCGCTTTCACCTTTTGTATTTATTCAGCTACTTGATGAGAAGACGGTAAGCGCCTATGGCGAAGACGGTTCCAGGATAACAGCTTCCTATGACAACAACTGCGGAATCCCTGCCGGCACACATCTTACCGTAAGCAGTTCCTCCCATGGAGAAGATGAGCTGGATGGACTTGAGGAAAAGTGCACTGACCTGTTTAGTCAAGATGATTATTCACTTGAGTCAATGAGATCCTATGACATAAATATTGAAGACATGGGAAGCGGCGAGCGCTGCCAGAGCGGCAGAGACATTGATCTGACGATAGAGCTTCCGGGTGACAGTGTTATCGATGGCGCAGAGGTATCACTTCTGCGATTTGGTGATGAGACGCAGGCGATTGATGCATCTGTTGACGGCGATACAATTTCTCTTGGCACAGATTCACTTGGCGAATTCCATGTAGCACAGTTTGCAAGGAAACTCACACTTACTGCCGGTGATGGCAGCACATATCTGGTAACGATTAGTTTTGACAGTGTATCGGGGATCCCCGAGGACGCTGTACTTTCTGTGTCCGAGATTACGGATGGCGACGACTATGATGAATATGTAGAGAAGTCTGAGGAAGAGGTTGGAGACACTCCGGGAACAGTAAAGGAATCCAGAGCCTTTGATATCAGCTTCATAAATCCAGATTCCGGCGAAGAGTATCAGCCCACGAAGGGCATCGAAGTCTCCATCGAGCTTCTTGATGATGATCTTGAAGACTGTGAGAGCCTTGACGTCGTGCATATCCATGGCGATGACGCGGAGCAGACTGAAATCGTAGACAGCGAAGTAACTGAAGGAACAATAGAATTTGAGACGGAAGGCTTTTCTGTATTCGTAGTTGTCAAGACAGTTAAGGCAACGACTCTTACCGCATCTGATGGTGAGGAATATCTTATTACTGTCAACTACGATTCCAAGTCGGGCATCCCTGCCAATGCCAAGCTCGTTGCGAGCGAGATCCGCGAAGGTGATGACGGATATCAGGAGTATGTTTCAAAGAGCGCTGATGCTATAGGACAAAAGCCTGAATATCTTGAGATGGCAAGAGCCTTTGACATCTCTTTGATAAACCCGCGCACCGGAGAGGAATATCAGCCAAGCGGTGATGTGTCTGTAAGCATCAGGCTTTTAAAGGATGATCTTGACGCCTATGACATCATTGACGTGGTTCATATTCCGGATGGAGAGGAAAGTGGCATAGTTGTTGACAGTTCTTCCGACGGAGAAGAAGTTAAGTTTGATACTGACGGATTCTCGGTATATGTGCTGACGGGAAGCACATATCTTGGAACCTATCACTTCCTTTCTTACAACAGCTTTGGTGACTATCAGGGATATCCGTTCTATGATGATCAGGGTAATCAGGTAAATGCACAGGTTATCAAAAATGGAGAGAAACTGACTGCGCCCAATGATGCGCCGGTAAATCCCAACGACCCCGGAGCAGAGTTTAAGGGATGGTTTCTTGGGGATCAGAATACCGAAAATCCTGACTTTGGGGATAATCCAAAACCATTTGATTTTGATACGCCGCAGAATATTGATGAGAGCGAGACCTTTTATCTTTATGCTGTGTTTGGAAAATATGTGCATATAACCTTCCACAGTCAGAATGATGGTGAAAATGATCCTATTCTGGAAGTTATGCGCGTAGAACTTGTTTCAGAGCAGGCAGAAGTAGATATATCAAATGTTAAGACTACCTATTACAGTCAGGACTCATCCAAGTATGAATTCTATGGATGGTCGTTGAATCCTCATCATACTCCGGGATCCGGAACGGATGCTGTTATTGATAACCCCGAGGCGTACACGGTTTCGAGTGACATTGACCTGTACCCTGTATTCATACAGGTTCATTATCTGACTTTTTCTTCGGGACCTTCGGGCAGTGGCGCAACCTATTTTCCGCCGCAGGCAATTCCTTCCGGCGAGGCTCTGGAGCAAACTACTATTAGTGATGATTTAATACCAGATCGTCCGGGGTACGATTTTACGGGATGGTTCCTCTCGGTTACTCCTTCGGATGCTGATCCTTATGGAACGGGTACACAGCTGACGGAAGCTGACGGAACTCTTATGAGCGTGGATGATATATCTCTTGGAATCCAGACAAATACAGCATTCGGTAAGCTGTTTCTGTCTAAAGACGCAACTATCTATGCAGGCTGGCAGGCCAGAACCGATGTTAAGTACAGCTATGTGGTATGGACACAAAGAGCTGAGGATGCGGCAGGCGCAGGCACAACCAGGTCTTGGGACTACGCGGAGACCTTTGAGTTTAATATTGGAACTTCGGGCGCGTCTGTAACAGTAGAGGATGATTATAAGGCTCTTAATGTTATTGGTAATTACAATAATGCGCATCCTAACGATACACCAATCACTACCGATGATGAGAACCCATATACGGGATATAAATTTAGCGAAGAAGAATCTGATACGGATGCAAAGAAAATAGCAGCAGACGGAAGTACCGTATTCAACCTGTATTATGAGTTGGATGGTGCAGCTCCTTCTGAAGACGTTTATGACCTGATATTTGACCGCAGTGCCAAGGATCCCGACGGGAATGCAGCAGGGGAGACTATCACCGCGAGAGACGTTCATAGTGGCAGGCTTATGGCAAAACTAAAGGTTGCTGACTCTGCTTTTCCGGATGATCCGGTTTACCCTGACCTTCCTTTCAATATTGATGACGATGGCAGAATAACACTTGTGATTCCCGGAGGTAAAGAATTCCCGGGATATGAATACGCCTGGTATGCTGATAAAGGTCACACCAGGAAGCTTTTCTTTGACAAGGACAGTTATGACAGCTGTACGGATGAAAACAAGATTCTTTATACATCCATGCCGCGCAGGAATCTTACTGTCTATTGCGCATGGGAAAAAATATGGTACCTGATAAAGATCGATCCGAACTTTGGAGCATTTGGACCAGACAGTAATGGTAACGGTTCAACTTATTTCTGGAAGGCCTACGAGAGTGATTACATCCAGGAATACACCTGGGTAACCAGGGACTATGTAGAGTCTGAGTCAGGTGACTACTATTATGTCAATCACGACTACGAATACGACAGGGCAAATGGCACAACGAGTGACAGAAAGACGTATTACACTCAGGATGCGAGCCTTGCAACGAGCCTTACGACTTACAAAAGTGAACCCGGTACATATCTCTATGCCGGCTGGTATGAGGTTAAAGAGGATGGGAGCGAGATTCCTTATGATTTTGTAAATCCTATAAGAGGCAATACAACTCTTAAGCTTCACTGGAGAATGAACGGTACCTACTATCTTGAGTACAATCCTGATGTCACCGTTGATGGTGAGCGCCTTAAAGGAAGCATTAGTGACGACTCTGTTCTGCCTGATGAACGCGGATATCGCGATCAGGCCAATATCACGATTGGCGCAAGGGCAGTGGCTCCTTCCGAGTATGCATTTACAGGCTGGAGAGTCCGCGGAGATGACAGTGGGAAAGTATATTATCCCGGCAGTGAGCTGATCCTTGAAGGAGAGTGCGCTGTTGCAGTAAACGGCAAGAACATTGTATATCTCGATGCGGTTTATACTAAGATAAAAACTGCAAAGATTGTTTACGATGCAAACGGTGGAACGGTATCTGATTCGGCCGATGCAGGATATGCCTGTGACGAGGCGGGAAGTCCCATTTCCGGCGCATCAGGGAAAGTAACGCGCGATACTGCTGCAGGTACAGTCTCATTATCGGGACTTGTCAATAATTCTCAGGTAAGACTTGCTTCAGGTGCCGGATTTACTGCGCCTGCATCATCAGAGGCAACCCTCTCCGGCTGGAATACCAAGGCTGACGGAAGTGGAGACCACTACGACCTTGACAGCTTTAAAGCCGCTAAAGGACCTCTCTATGTCGATGTAGAGGAACCGGTTACTCTGTATGCTGAGTGGCAGCTAAAAGTGTACTTCAACAAGAATACTTCCAGGTATCCTACAGCAGAATTTGGAACCGGCTGGGGAGACGAATACACACTTGATGAGGCAAATGGTGAGTACTCAAGGGTGGCTTATTACAATGCCGTGTTAAGTGAGCCGGAAGGTACGGTGACTGTTTCTGAGACCGGATTTTCCTTCGACTTCTGGGGGAAAACTTCAGATGGTGATCAGGCAGATGCCTATGACTTTGGAAAAGAAAAGCTGACAGCTAATCTCAGACTCTATGCACACTTTACCGATGCCATAAAGGTTCCTTATCATGTTGCTTCTACTAATAAGGTAGACTGGGATGAATGGAGAAAGACTGACAAGCTCAGGATCACAACTGATCCATTCACATTTGATACAACAGACTTTACCTCCTACATTACTCCTGAGACTTACGAATATAAATATTCATATGCTTGTCTGAGTAATAGTATCGAGAATATAAGCGATGATGATTCATGCCGCATTGTACAAGCTCTGGTCGATGGCGGTGTTGTTAAGGTTACCCTGAAAGACAATACAGTGGTTGAATTAACTGAAGGAAAAGATACGGCAGGAAGAGAAATCTATATTGTTTACTCAATCGAAAATGATGCTGAAACACTGAATATAAAATATGTAAAAGAGGGTGCGGTAGGAACTCTGTCTCCGATACAGAATGCGGATGGAAGAATCACTTATAACGGGAACGAATTCAGTTCGCTCAACTCGGCACTGGTAAGTGAAGTTCTGAATGATAATACAGTTTCAAATAGTCAGGTTCTTACACTATCCGGCACAGCACTTGAAGTCAGCCAGAAAGTTGCCCGTGACACATTTAATGCACCGGCTCTTCTTGATGATGGCGAAGATTATCTTTCTCTTGTATATGACACCTTTGGCATCATGAAAGAAGAAGGATCTACCGCATTTCATAAAAATGATATTGATATATCCGGAGAGAAAATTTACCTTCGTTACTACGATGGAAGAAAGCAGTGGAGTACTGACAATTCTGACTGGAACACCTTCAAGGGCGAAATACTTTATGTAGTATATCGCCAGAAGGGTTATGAACTGCGTATCACTAAAGCTGTTACAGGAGATGATACCGGAATTAGTGGGGATGAGAGCTTTGAAGTAACCATCACATCAAATGCAATTACCAGAACAAGTTATAAAGTTGAGGGCACGGGCTACGATACTATAGACGCAACTCCTGCAACTGACAGCAGCACGGGGCAGATAAAGCTGACAGTAAAAGACGGAAGCGATATTACGATAAAAGGTCTTGGAAGCAGTGCCGGTGGCTATGTCTACAATATAAAAGAGATCCATAATGCCAACTACACATTAAAGTACCGTATAGGCACAGGAAATTACAGTGAAGCAGCTGAGAGTGGCATTACGCTTACTCTTAGTGAGGATACAAGGGTTGATCTTCAGAATGAACCTCATGAGATCTGCAGGATCTATAATGCTGCTGCAGGAGAAGATAAGAGGTTCTATACGCTTAATAAGGCGCTGGATTATGCGCAAAGCGCTATGGACGGCCAGGCGACTATCAGGATGATGGTAGATTATGTGATGCCTGACTGGGATACACTTGAAATACCTGCGAACTTTGATATCACTCTTACAAGTAACAGCGATGCAAAGAGAATAACAAGAAATCCTGATGGAAGCACCGATGATGCCATGTTTACCAACAGTGGCTCACTTAAGCTGACCAATATTATTCTTGATGGAAGCGAAGCAGTATCAAACAGTTCTATGCTCGAAAATGAGGGAACACTTGATGTCGGAGCCGGAACTGTATTTACACAGGCACAAAAGCCCGACGGAAATGGCGGAGCTATCTATCAGAGACGGGGAACACTTACTGTGAATGATGGCGCAGGCTTTACTGCGAACAATGCCGGAAACGGCGGTGCCGTCTATATAGAGGATGGGATAACAGAAATAGCAGGTGGAACATTTGACGGAAACGAAGCATCACAAAACGGTGGTGCCATTTACTATGCCGGAAGCAGCAATGTTGATATTTCAGGCGGAGTATTGTCAGGTAACCGGGCTGAAAACGGCGGAGCAGTTTATTCTGTTGGCGGAGACATCACTATATCAGGTGGTACGATAAATGGCAACAGCTCTTCTGGCAATGGTGGCGGCGTTTATTCCGAAGACGGAACAGTCAGTGTCACTGGCGGTACGATTTCAGGTAATACTTCATCAGCAGATGGTGGTGCAATCTTCTCCGGTTCCGGATCAGTGACAGTATCTGCAGGCACAATAAGTGGGAACAGCAGCACAGGTGGCAACGGAGGTGCTATCTGTTCAGAAAACGGAACTGTAAAGATCACGGGAGGAACATTAAAGAGCAATTCTGCATCAGCTAAAAATGGCGGCGCTGTATATATTGGCAGTGGAAGCCTTGAGATGAGCGCAGGAACCATCGGAGGAAATGATGCTGCGGATGCGAACAGTGCTGTTAACGGCGCGGCTGTCTATGTAAATACAGGATCCGGCAGATTTACTGCAGGAACTGTCAAGGGTAATATGGCAACAGAAGGCGGAGCAATAGGCATCGGCTCTGATAATGCCAGATTGTACTTTTCCGGTAACATCAGTGTCACCGGCAACAAGATGGGAGATGCTGATAGTAACATATATCTTGACAGAGACAGCGATAATGTTATCAACATTACCGGTTTGGGAACTGATTCATACATAGGAATTTATGTTGCTGACAGCGTTGCGCTGACCAGAGGAGTTCCCGGAGCGAAATTCGCCAATTATACCAGCGATAGTAACAAGATAAAGATCAAAAATGACCGCTGTTCATCATTTAGCGTGGTCTGCGAGTCTGCAACCAAGAAAATGTACTGGGGCAATGCTGTAACATTGGAAGTTCGATATCAGAAGACTTCTTATGCTACTAAGCTTCCTCCTGCCTGGGAATCCGGTAATAACTATAAGAGCCTGACGATTGATGAATATTATCCTGTCATGGGAGAAGAAGGGTATGTCGCTCTCTCGGCCATATCTGAGGATCTGTATAATTCAGGCCGTCTTTCCAGCCTCGGGCTCAGTACAACAGCGGCTTATGGCGGAACGTGGCTTGAGGACGCAACTCAATTTGACCAGTATATGACCAAGCTTGCATGGGATGGCGAAGCCATGGACTGGGAACTTACCGGTCATTTTGATGACGGGACAGCTGCTAGTAAAACTCCTCTTGAAGGTAAGAAGATCATTATATACTTTGCAGAGCCTGCATATGTATCAATAGAAAACAACACAGAGATGAAACTGACCGTAGGTGCTATGACCGTCGGTGGAATGACTGTTATCAATTCTTCTTCCGAGGCAGGTTATGGAATGGTCTTTGCCAAAAACGGTGCTATCAGATCGGCTCTTTTACCTGTTGAGGCAAGCGACCTTATTCTGGAAGCAGGTAAATCTGTCAATCTTTTGTTGCCTGGCGGCCGTAATATGAGCTATACACTTGATGGCGCTTTTGAACGGACGGATGGGATGCCGGAGAGCGTGCGCCTAAGGACAACCAGTACCAATTCAGGTCAGGCTTATGACGACGTGCCTCTACCTCTCGCTGATGGAGTATTTATATTCCCTACAGATAAGAAGACTCTAAATAAAGCCGGAACCTATCAGATTATATTTGGTGATGATAAAGAGATCTGCAGGATCCGCACTACAAAGAATATTTCAAATACAGAAAGTTTCATAAACAAGACTACTGAGCGTGATAGTGAGAGCAGATATGAGTACGTATTTGGGTCTCTTAATCAGGCCATGGCTTTTGTTACATCGTATATGGAAGATAGTAAGACCGCGACTGCGACCATAGAGATGCTGACAGATTATCTGTTGCCGGCTACTGACAATCTGAGTGTTCCTGCAGGATATAATATAACGCTGACTACAGCTAAGTATGGAGATGGAACATTTACATATACTCCGGTAGAGAAATACAGCCCGAAAGAGGGTACAACTGTATTGGATGAGCGGGGTAGGGCAACCATAAGCCGCGATTCTGAGAATACATCCTCTATGTTTACTACAGTCGGTGGCAATCAGAACACATATCTTACCATCGAGAATCTGATAATTGATGGAAAGAGCGTGGCCGGCAGCAGCGACGGTGGTGCTGTGCAGGCCAATGACTGCGGAGTAACTGTTAGAAATGTTGATTTCTACAATATCTATGCAGGAAACGGCGGAGCCCTCTATGTAGATGTAAACAAGAATAATTTAAGCTATACTAACTCGTTTATAGTAGTTGAGGATTCTTACTTCTATAAATGTAATTCAAAGAAAGCTACGGGCAGCCGTCTTGGAGGTGGAGCAATCCACGCCTTTGTCAGGGATATGACGATAACTGACTCGCAGTTCTATTCCTGCGATGCTGCGGATCAGGCGGGAGCTGTCTTCCATAGGGTTGATGGAAATATTGATACACAGTCCATTATTACAGGATGTACTTTCAGCAACTGCAAGGCTAAGGCGGCCGGTGGACTCGAGCTTGACTCCAAAACAATCATAGTTACCGAATGTACCTTTGAACACTGCGTTGCCACAGAAAGAAATGGCGGCGGTTTCAATGCTTTCATGACTAACAGCGCCACCCCTGAAGTAGCAAGAAACTGCAGGATAGTAGTGCAAGACTGCAAATTTGATGACTGCCATCAGACGAATCGTGCTAGCGGTGATCGCTTTGGTGGAGCATTCCGCAGTACTGCAAATTATACTTCTATACTTAACTGTACCTTTACAAATACTTCCGGCAAGTTTGGCGGCTGCGTGGGTATTTCTAATACAAATGCCGTTAAGGCAGAGATTTATGGCTGTACAATTGACGGAGCATCAGCTTTTGATAATGGCGGTGCTGTGTTCTGTTCGGCAAAAGAGCTCATTATCAGCGATACCTGCAATGTTGATGCAGATGGAAATCCTATTCTTGCTGACAGCACTGCTGAAGTTGCAGGAACAGAGCGTATTGGCGACATGATAATCAGAAACTGCAGCACTTCAAAATCCGGAGGAGCAGTTTATCAGGATAGAAATAATATTGCCGGTTCATCATTTACCATGACAGGTGCCGTGATACAAAACAATACGGCAACAGGTGGTTCAGGTGGTGGAATATATACAATAGTAAATACAGCTACTATAAATGGCTCTACTATTTCTTCAAACAGTGCAAGTGTAGATGGTGGTGGAATATGTGCCAAGAGAGACGGCGATGGATTTGCTTTGATCCTAGATGGCACAGAGGTAAGTGGTAACCATGCCGGTGGCTTAGGCGGAGGCATATATTGCCTGAGCAAAGCAACATTCAGAAATGGCGTTGTGATCACGGGAAATCGTCTGACAACTTCAAATGTTGGAAATGCTGCCGGTGCTTATCTGAACAGACAGCTTATTGTAGGTACAGAGCTGGCTGCTGCTCCGGCGAAGATAGTTGTTAAAGAAAATACTACATCTACAGGCGTTCCATCTGACTTGCTGCTTCAAAAAGTAAGAGGACAATCATACCATACTACAACCAGCGTACAGGTACTATGCAGTCTCAGTGATGAAAGCCTTGTAAGAGTAATTAACCCTAAAGGAGTTGGAGAGCAGTTCGGCACCAGAACAGATACAAGCTTTACGGGATTTACGGAAGGAAGACATGTATTTGTAGCTGACCAGGGCGGGCTTTACGGAGTATATAACCGCAACGAACCGGATAAGCTTATCTGGCGCGGAGGTTCTGTGTGCAAGCTCACGGATGCAAACGGACATCTTTTGTACCTCGATGAAGCATGCACCGACCCTGCAGTCTTTGACAGGCTTGACTACAGAACCGATGGCAACAGGCTAAGTCCGTTTAGCTACCTCAGACAGTCTAATGAGAATATAGTGCTCTACAGAGGGCCGGGTTCACCTGTCAATCTGACGACAGATGAAATACAGCTCAAGATGCTCGTTGGAACTTTTGAGACTGATACATATATTGCTACAGGATCTCACAGTGAAAGAAAGCCTCTTACTATAACAACAGCGAGCAGTACTGACACAGATGGATACCCTTATACAGGAAGAGCAGGAACCTATGCTACGATTATCAGAGGATATACCAATATCACTAATCAGCCTCTGATAAATACAGGAATAAGCCTGAACCTTAAAAACATAACACTGGATGGAGGATCAGCAGACAAGACAAAACCCAAAACATCTACTGCAGATGGTGGTCTGATAAATGCTTCCGTAAATGGTACAACCGTTTCACTTATGGCAAATTCCGTACTTCAGAACAGCACCATAAGTAATAATAAAAGCGGTGCGGGTGTATTTGTTAATAGCGGAGCCTCACTGGTAATTGCAGGTGGCGCAATATATAACTGCAAGACTCCAGAAGGAAATGGAGGCGGTGTCTACAAGAGCGGTGAAAATGGTCGCTTTGAGTTCTCCTCCGGTATTATTTCCAAGTGTTCTGCGAAAAATGGAGGCGGTATTTGGTTTGAAAAAGGCGGATCGGGATTTGTAATGTCCGGAAGCGCCCAGATAACAGGCTGCAGTGCTACGGCTAATGGCGGTGGTGTTTTCCTGAGAAATCAGAAAACAATGACCATGACAGGAGGATCCATAACAGGCAACAAAGCCGGCACGGCAGGAGGCGGAATCTATCTTGATTACCACAAGAATACCAGACTCAATCTATCAGGACGCATTACAATTTCAGGCAATACCTCTATATCCGACGGCAAGGCCTGCAATGTACAGCTGGGACTTGGCGAGGATAGTGAAAACAATAATATAAATGAGTGGAATGGAATTATCAACTCTAAGGGAATTTCAAGGAATTCGCTTATAGGAATTTATGTTCCCGGAGATGAATCTCCCGGCGATAATCCGGAGCTAAAAAACAATACTGTGTTTGACAGACATGGCCTCAAGGGAAAGCCTTTTGGTTCATACGAAGGTGACACCAACTATCTGTACTGTTTCGTAAATGACAGAAACGGATTAAAGGGCGGTCTTCAGATCAACGATAATAAACATATTTACTGGGTTGAGATATTCTCTTTAGCTGTATCCAAGACAGTTATAAGCGGAGAGCAGTATGATCTTGAGGAGGACTTTAATTTCAGGGTGATATTCTCGCTTACAGATGGCGGATTGCCCTGCTATGAATTCTCATCCTCTGAGTCAAACCAGTGCTACTTCACTTACGATGAAGCATATCCCGGGAAGACTGATGCAAGTGGCGCGCCTAAGGCCATTGCGATCAATCATGGACAGGCGGAGTTTTCACTTCGCACAGGTGAGGGCATAACAGTCAATAATCTTCCTGCCGAGATAAGCAACAGCCATGTTTACTACAGGGTTGAAGAGCTGCTTGATGACAGCAGAAAGTCGCATTATACAGTTTCAACGTCCCGTTCAACGAACCCGGGTGAGATAGGTGATCTGAAGGTCAAGGGCATGATAGGTGAGAACCTTGATCGAGAGGATGTTGCATCCAAATATGTGTCCAATGCATATTTTGACAATATCAATGCGATCTGCAAACTGACATCGACTAAGAATGGCGGAGTGCTTCTTTACTCATGGGATAGTGCAAGCGGCAAGCTGATTCCTGCGGTATATTCTTTACTCCATGACACCGAAGGTGTTAAAGGAGCTTTTGATGTGGTCAACAGCATAGGTTCATCGGGCGGAAAACAGATGTACTATTGGAATGCCTTTACGAATAAGTACGAGGCCTATGACTACAGCAGCAGTGATACCTTGCATGTGGAGATGCTCGTTGAGGAGTATAAACTAAAGGCAAATGAGGCTGTTACTTTAAGCAGTGGTAAAACTGTTGTGCTGACTACGGCTGACTCCGATGCTACTGACGGATTCCCTTATGTTGGAACCAGGAATTCAACAGCAAATATTCTGAGGGATGATGCCGGTCCGGGAAATGAAAATTTCATGTTTACGGTAGACGGAGCGCTTACTCTTAATAAGATATGTCTTGATGGAAATAACAAATCTGTTAAAAGAGGAATTGTAAAGGTTCAAAGCACCGGCGTTCTGACTGTTGAAAACGGCGCGGTTCTTCAGAATTCAACAGTAACTTTGGGCACAGGTACTGACCTGGATAAAAATGGCGGTGCAGTCTTGTTGAACGGCGGAAAAATGTTCATGACAGGCGGCATCATCAAAGATAACAAGACCAATATGTATGGCGGTGGAGCCATCAGAGTGCAAAATAATGCTGAGGTGACTATTTCCGGAGGTGAGATAAGTGGCAACGAAGTTGAAAATGCTGATTCAAATGGCGGAGCAATAAGTGTTAAGCTGGGCACGCTTACCCTTACAGGCGGAATAATAAAAGACAACAAGCTGACTGCGTCAGGTAAGAGTTATGGCGGAGCAATCTATGCAGAGGGCGACAGTAAGGTATACTTATCTGATGCTGAGATAACCGGAAATAAAATAATTGCAAGCGCATCCGCTGATAACGTTGGAGGCCCCGGAATCTCTTTGGGCGAAGACAGTAAAACTAAAAAAATGGCTACTTTGTACATATCCGGAAACCCGAAGTTTGGAGAGGGTGATAAAGCCAACACCGTTATATTGAACGGCTATGAGTCTAAAAAGAATGGCGGTGATAGCGTTTATACAGGCAATGAAGTCCGTCAGGATATATATATTTCCGAGAAGCATGATAATGCTCCTGTATCAATGGTGATTTCAGGTGAGCTGACAGGCGATTACGGTTCTATCTGGGTATGGGCAAAATATCCCGAGCATTATAAAGTGCTTAAATCTTTTGCCCTGGTTGACAACACAAAGGTTCCTGTAACCGAAGCCAACATGGAGAATGTAGGCAAAATGTTTAAGGTGTTCAGAAATGCACAGGATGACGTTGCAACAGGAAATCCTCTTACGCAGGATCCTAAGTATCTCTACGGCGTACTTAAATCGGGAGATACACAGCACGTGTACTGGTACGGCACAGAAGGAACCGCCTATGTAATGCTGGTTAAGGTTTCAGCAAGTAACTACGGAGTTCTTGAAGGAAGGACATTTACTGTATATCGCGACAAGAATCTTACCAGCATAGCCAAGGGCATTGAGCTTGATAACACAGGCGCTGAGAAAGATGTTGAACTTAAAGATCTTAAATCAGGCGCGGGCGGTGCATTCTTTATCGGCCAGATGCCTTATGGAACCTACTATGTAAAAGAGGACGGCGTCGCAGGTTACTTCGAGATCACTATTGATATCGGCGGAGTAGTAAAAATCACGGATGGAACGACTACACCGAAGAAGACGGAACCTGTCAAGGAAGTGAGCATTCCGACCCCATGAGGTAATGACGCTTAAGCAAATACAGGGTTAAATCATTCGGGGTTAAGAAAGTCTTTTTCCGAATAATCCTAAGGGATCAGCTTAATCCGATCTCATAGAAATTATCCGTTCATGAAGGGAGCGATGTATATGAAAAACAGAATAAAGAATAAACTTCGCTCCCGGAGGGGAGCCTCGATAACATTCGCACTGCTCCTGTTCGTGGTATGCGCAGTCCTTTGCTCGGTAGTTCTGGCAGCAGCCACATCGGCTTCCGGGCGCCTGAGCAGGATTGCAGAGGTGGATCAGAGGTACTATGCGGTTACAAGTGCAGCAGAGCTTCTCATTGACGAGTTCCAGAAGAACCCTTCAGTATCCGTTGTGGAAGAAGTCAAGACAGATTTTACAACGACATACACTAACGGGACAGCGGGAGAACCTGTAGAGGGTACACCTGTCACGACGGTATATACTCAGATTGGCAGTGTAAAAAGAGATTTGGATACCATTAAGTCCATTCAGGAAGATGCAGCTAAAAGAGTCTATGAAGACGACTCCACAAGCCTTGAAGACCGGAAACTTTCGATTACTTCATCCGGTTCCGGATTATCTTATGATGCGCTTGCTGTGACTATAACGGAAAAAATCAATTCGGACGGAAGTATAACACTCACCCTTTATAACACGTACAATTCCAAAGGAAATGATAGCTCAGAGGGAGAGCGCTACACTATGGAACTGTCTTTTGGAGCAAACAAGAGTGTAACAACCAGTAACAGATCAGTGAACATATCAACGACACCGATAAACGCCACTTCTTATCAGGTGAAGGGAAAAACGACAAAGACCACAACAACATCGCTGAAATGGAAACTGACAGGGATAAAAACAGTAAGCCAGGGAGTTCATAATGGTGAATAAGCTCAGAAAAAAACTAAACAGCAGGATGGGAGAATCAATAGCCGAAACTCTTGTGGCACTCCTGATTGCCGCAGTTGCGCTTGTCATGCTGGCAGGTGCCATATCATCTTCGTCAAATGTTATCTTCATCAGCAGGGAAAAGCTGGAAAAGTACTATGAGGGAGAGGAGAATCTGGCCGGTCTGTCAGGCACAACTTCCACAGGCAGTATCATTATAACGGACGGTGCCGGAGCTATTTCTTTTGATCCATATAGTGTTGTTTATTACCAGAACAAAGAGTTCCAAAGGACTCCCGTAGTAGAATATAAAATGAGTGAGTGACATGGCAGGAACCTCGAAAGCAAAGAAAAGAAAACTGAATAACAAAAAAGGATTTACCATTGCGGAGATGCTTGTGGCCATCCTGATACTTCTGATGGTCTCATCTATTGTTGCGACAGGTATT
Source organism: uncultured Butyrivibrio sp. (assembly GCA_946536145.1). GTDB lineage: Bacteria > Bacillota > Clostridia > Lachnospirales > Lachnospiraceae > Butyrivibrio. Next base: position 5,143 of record CAMNEA010000033.1, on the reverse strand, counting down.
CCGGTAGCAAGGGAGGCTTATGAGAAGATCGTGCTTACCTCCAATGCCGAGATCCTTATGTCGACTGCAATTTCCGCGCTAAGGAACGAGCTTGGAACAGCCAAGGATATAGAAGCATCCGGGACAGAGATTGTTTATTACAATTCCGCAAGGGGGTCTACATCAAAAATACTTATTGAGGCTCCTGACATCAAGATACAGAGATATTTCAGTGATACTGGACTTTCTCAAAATTCAGATATAACTAAGCTGCTCATGCACTTAGAAGATGAGAATGTTAATAAAGATTTATCGAATTATCATGTGATATTTTCAGGGATCAGCTATGATAAGACAAAGGGTGTCATTAAAGTTACGGACCTGACAGTCTATTATAAAACCAGATCTCTATTAAAGAGGAATGTATCAATCCGTGTGATTTCGCAGGAAAAGATAACGGAGTAAAAGGGGCTTTTCTATGAGGAGTAAACTGAAAAACAGAATTGGTATGACATTGGCGGAGGTGCTGCTTGTCGTAGCTTTAATACTCGTTCTTGCCGGAGTTGTCTTTATAGCAGTGTCCAGCTATCTGCGCGGCCTTGGACAGGTGGAACGTGACGGAATAGCCAAGGAGATATATTTTGCGGCACAGAACCATCTGACTGCTGCGTATGGACAGGGGTATCTGGGATTTGCTGATAAAGAGTATGATGATAAAACAGCAATTGTTGGTAATAAGGATACGGAATTCCATAATGATGATGATGAAGTTTATTACTTCATTGTAAACGGCACAGTCCCCGACAACAGCATACTTGGTCAAATGTTACCATTTGGCTCCATTGATGAGACTGTGAGAACCGGAGGAAGCTATATTGTAAGCTACCAGAGGAGTACGGGACTTGTGGTCGATGTGTTCTACTGTTCCTTATCAGGTGGGCCGCAAAGATTTAATCACAAGCTTACAGAAGAAGATTATTCTCCAGCGATGGGCCTTAGAGGAGACAATAACAAGAAAGACCGACAAAACTGTCTCGATGGTGCGATACTAGGATGGTATGGAGCATCGGAAACAGGTGATCTTCCGTCAATTACACTCAAACCTCCGACACTTCGCATTGTAAATGCCGAAAAGCTCTATGTAGAGGTTACTGATACAAACACTGATAAAGATGGAGCCTTATTAAAGCTGATCATTACGGGGGTAAAATCAGGTTCCAAGAAAGCTTATGATCTGAAAATCGGTACCACTGATATGGATCGTGTCAGGGTGAATGGCAATACCTATACAATCATCCTTGATGACGTCACGATAGACAAATTGCATTTTGCGGATATAGTTAAAGACTCTGGACCGGGCTTTATTCCGGGAGAAGACATAGAAGTGCATGCGGTTGCTTATAACAAGGAGAAACTGGCAAATATCGCCTACAGCCAGAAGGTCACAGAAAATAGCCTGTTTGGAAGTATAAATGACAAGAAGAATAAAGCCTTTGTTGGCAATATCAGGCATCTTGAGAATCTTGATATGGCAGTTTCAAATCTGGATACAACTAATATTCCGATAGCATCTGCCGAGCAGACTGACAGCTTCAGCTGGATAGATTTTTGTAAAAATAATAAGAAGATTGAATCGAAGAGTACAGGTGGTACAGAGTCAGAAAGTGGATACGACTCAGTAAACATTTATCCATATACCGGTTATCCGACAGCGGCAGGATCGTATAAGCCGATTGAGCCGAAGTACAGCCTGACTTATGATGGCAAGGGGTACAGCATTTCTGAGGTTAAGGTGAAGAATGCTGCGGACGAAGGAGTATTTGAGAAGATTGCGGATGCGGGAGTTTTTGGCAAGACAACTTCTGTGACTAAGATATCAAATCTTGAGCTTCTTGATTTTGAAATAGAGGGAACTGCCACTGCGGGAGCGCTTGCCGGATCTTTGTCAGGCTGCAGCGTCTCAAACGTACTTGCCAGAAACAGCACGGATGCTCCTGATGCCAATATAGATGCGCCGGTTGCTGGCGGTCTCATTGGAAATCTGGCTTCAGGAAGTATCCAGTACAGCGCTGCTGCAGTGATCGTAAACGCTGATAGTATAGCAGGCGGCCTTGTGGGCAAAGCTGACAGCGATAGTACTATCAAAGGGTGCTATTCAGCGGGACATACAAAGGAAGGATCCTACACTGAATGGGTAGAGGAAACCGGCAATTCCTATGATGTCACCGGAACTACAGCCGGAGGTCTTGTTGGAGATTCTAAGGCGACTATAAGTGAAAGCTACTCTACCTGCAGCGTATCCGGAACTACAGCCGGAGGATTTGCAGGGACTGCTTCAGGAAGCATAACGAAATGCTATGCAACAGGACTCCTTGATCAGGAGAGAGGAGGAAGTGCAGTATTTGCGTTCCACGGAAGCGGAAGTCCGACTCTTTCGGGCAACTATTATTACAGCCTTGTAAATATGGTGCAGAAAGAGGAAGAGGGGGCAAAGGAAGGCGAGACGCAGCCAATGCTTCCATACAGCGGTTACAAGACGGATACAGGTCTTTCGCAGATGAAACCAATTGACCTTAACGCTAAGCAATATAATGCATATGTGGGTAAACCTGACAAATGGAATCCCGCAATTGCCTATGATCCGGTGCTTATTCAATACTACGGCGGAAGGTATCCTCTTGGAACAATCGAGAGTCTTAGTTCTACAACACTTGGAGCAGTTGAAACGGATCCTAAAGATCCGGATCTTACATATTTTGTCAAAATACACTACGGTGACTGGCCTTCACCGGAAGTATTCTTCTTAAACGAAGGCTAAAACAGCATTGCGAGGAGGCAAGAGCCGGTGGAAAACAACTATATCAACGACGTAATATCTTCATATCAATTTGACTACAGGTATGCCGCATGGGGAGAGATAAATGAGGATATCCTTCAGGATGAGAACACTCCGCCTGAAGTTCTGGATATGCTTTATGAGGACAATAAAACAAATCCCCGTATACTTCGTGCGCTCGCGGCGCATCCAAGAGCATCTAAAGGGCTTCTTAAGATTCTTTCTACTGATCTTAATGATGCTGTAAGATGGGGAGTTGCGGACAATTTGGCGACATCTCCTGAGGTTCTTGAAATGCTCGCGACCGATGCGGTGGACATTATCAGATACCGCGCGGCTCAGAATCCCCGGACCCCGATTTCAATATTGCAGAGGCTCTCAAATGATGGCAACAAACTCCTTAGGATCGCTGTGGCATCCAATATCAGGACGCCCCTTGAAATTCTCATGAAGCTCTCAGGGGATACGGATGATGAAGTAAGGCTCGCTGTAGCCAAGAACCCGAAGGCATCTCCTGAGATCCTCGGACAGCTCTCCGACGATCCCAACGAGAATGTACGCGCAGAAGTTGCGCAGAATCCGGATACTACGGGAGAGACTCTTTTGCGCCTCTCAAAGGACAGGGACACAGGTGTAAGAGAGCGGGTCGCAGACAACATCAATACTCCTGTTGCTGCACTCAAGGATCTGTTGGACGATCCGGAGGCATCAGTAAGAGAGGGAGTGGGAGAGAACAGAAATACTCCTTTAGAAGATCTCGCTATACTATCCGGCGATATGAAGCAGTCGATCAGATCAGGCGTTGCCAGGAATAAGCATGTTTCCCAGGAGATCCTTGAGAATCTCTCCGGTGACAACGATGGTTACGTGAGAAAAGCAGTAGCCAGGAACGAAAAGGCCTCGGAAAATCTTCTCACACGACTTGCCAGGGATGATGACTGGAGAGTTTGCGAAAACGTTGCTATTAATCCAAAAGCACCGGAAAAAGTACTTGAGCTTTTGTCAGAAAATTCCGATGTATATCTCAGAAAAGCAGTTGCAGGCAACATGTCAACGCCAACCCGGGTTCTGATGCGACTGGCAGATGATGAAAACTGGATGGTGAGAGAGAACGTAGCACGCAATGTAAACGCACCTCTGGAAGCGCTTATGAAGCTTGGAGATGACTCGGACTGGCGCGTTGCCAAGCTGGTTGTAAGCAACCCCAATATCACAGTGGAGGCACTTGCCAAGCTCTCTAACCACGAGAACTTCAGGATCAGGTATAAAGCAAGAGTTGCGCTGCTCATTAAGGAATCACTGATCGCCTGACCGGGATAGAACAAGCCATCCTAAAGCAACTATCTATACAATTCTTAAAATTTTATTTAGTTTAGACTCAATTATTGAAAATGCAATACTGATGCGATAAAATTTATATATATATGAGATGATTGTAGACGTATTGTTAAATAAATGAAAAACTCAAATAGGAAAGGGGACATAAAAATGAACAAAATGATGAGAAGACTCAGAGAAAAGAAAGGATTCACACTTGCAGAGCTGCTGATCGTAGTAGCAATTATTGCTGTACTGGTTGCAATCGCGATTCCGGTATTTAGTACACAGCTGGAAAGATCAAGAGAGGCTACTGATGCTGCTAATATCCGTGCTGCTTATGCAGAGATTGCCGCTTCAGCAATTACTGATCCAGACACCGCAAAGACTGCTACTGTTAGTAAAAAGCAGACTCAAGCCGATTGGCAGAGTGCAAGCAGCCTTAAAGATATCGCTGGTGTACCAATTGCTGATATTCATTCTAATACAGCTACTACAGTAGCGTACACTGGCGGAACGGATCAAAAAATTACAATAGATGGCAAAGATGTAAAATCTTCATTTATTACTAGTGGTACTACTCCTACTCCTTAATGATAAGAGTAGATATATTTATTTATAACTTATTTGGAAGAATTTAGAACTAAGAAGAGCTGCCTCAAAACCGGCAGCTCTTTTGTTTATTGACATAGTACAGGTTTTTGTCATCTTGACAATAAAATCATAACGTCATCTGCCCACAAGTGTTATTGGGGGGAAGAGATATTGTCATAGTGACAGGGAACGGCTCTTTTGCTAGCATGCATGACAAAATGAATTCATAGGGGCACCAGATCTCAAATCGCTATTTAGGAAAGAAGTATTAGAATACCAAAAAGCTCGTTGTTACAGGTTTGGGTCACTAATCAATTATTGAGTTTTTCTTTCAAATCAGCTAATTCTTTTTCCAACCTCAGAATTGCCGCATCTTTATCAGCAATTGTGGCATCTTTATCAGCAATTGTGGCATCT
>CAMNEA010000032.1 GCA_946536145.1 uncultured Butyrivibrio sp. | reverse complement strand
CTTTCAGAGTTTTACAGGCTTCCATGAGATTTTTGTTGTGCCCTTCATTGACATTAAGGCAGGTGACTATAAGCTCGATGGAGGGATTATCCACAGGACGCTGGAAAAGCTCTGAAAGCCTGTAGGTAACGGTGTCTTCCAGATCACTTAATCCATTGTAGAACATATAAAACCTTGGTGCTGGTATTTTAACACGGCTTGGGGCATAAGTTCTTTCCTGCGGAATCATTTTCCTATAAGTGGCAGCCACGTAATATAGGTCTCGCAATGGAATGTTTGGGCACTTACTGGCCTGATGTTCATAGAGGTTGAGCTCGAAGTCTATGATAAATGAAAGGTCGTTCTTCATTTTGAGGAAGGTCTCGCCTTCCAATGTGGTGATTTCGAGGTCGTCGGGATTTGTGTAGAAGGTACCATTTATGGCATTATAGAGTTCAAGCAGATAAAGTTTGTTGTTAAAGAGCAGTTTAAAAACGGTATCCTTATAGTTTTTGGTTTCAATTTGCATATGGTCTCCTTGTAAAATGTTGTAGCTACTGCCTGCAGGCCTGTAGGGGGAGTATGGCGATTAGCCTCGATCTATGATGGCGGGGAGCTGTTGCAATTGATTTACAACGGAAGCTTCCTGCCAAAAGAAATGATAGCATTTAATTCTTAAGAAATACCATCGAAATTTCTTAATTTTTCTTAAGAATTAGACAGTAACGGAGAAAACAGATATGAAAATACAGGAGTTACGAAGTAAGCTTGCGGATGCAAGCAAAGAAGATGTTGAGTGTATTGCAGCTGAAATATATAAGCTGCTTCCAAAGGCAAAGAAGGAATCTGATGCTGATCCGTTAATCGAATCGCTGCTGTCACATGACGAAATTAAGCAGATGAAATCAAAAGATAAAGAGGTTGATTTTGACAGTCTGAAAGCAGAAGTGGAAGAATTCCTGAACAATGTAGACCAGGGTTACTATTATGAACCCAATAGGATTGTGCCCAAGAGTAAAAGGTCAAAGTGGCGCTTTGAAGTGAAAAATTATGTTAAGCGTCTGGATGCTGTTCCTATGAATGAAACGTACTCTGCGGAAGCAGCAAGACTGATGCGGGACTTATACCTGAGACTTTGCCGGGGGTGTGGATATTACATTTTTTCTTCAGAAGACCCTTTTCGGGCGATAGGAATTACACAGACTGATTTCTATGAGAGAGTTGTCAGAAGATCTTTTGCATTGGGCGTTGATGACGATACTATAAAAAAGGCGCTTATGGATGCTACTTCTGTTTTTCTTGATAGAGAGACACTGCATGCCTTTCTGGAGTTTGTACTGGTATCAATACTTCCCACGAGCGATAGCAGATATAAAACAATCGGTGTTGCCATGTCAATGATTGAGGAAATGGAGAAGGAGCTTAAGAAGGAAAACAAATATTCCAATCACAGATATTACCTACAGTCCAATATTCGAAACCTCTGTGATACCATCCTTGGAATTGGAATTTGGCTGGGAGAACCGGATGATGCCATAAAATATTACTGGATGCATGATGAAGAGAAGGATAAGGAAGTTACTCTGTATAGGCTATTGCAGACAATAGATTTCTTTGAAGGTGGCTCCGAACTTTGGAGAAAGACCTATGAAAATGCAGTAAAAGTCAGAAAAGTAAAGCCACGAAGCAGCCTGTATGAGAGATATGCTAAACTTGATGAGAGCTGATCGGCTAAGTGTTTCTAAGAAAAAATACTTGATATAACAAGTAAACGAGTTCAGTTAACTGGAGGAGCGAAAAGGCAATAACGTAATCACCAGCCCGCTACGAGCTGGTGATTATTGGCAGATTATTGAGTCCTGGCTTTGGAAAACTCATCAAACAGCTTTGCGAGGTAGTCAGTATCATCAATGGCTTTTAGAATGTCAGACTCTCTATTGTTTTTCTTCAGCCAGGAGAAGAGGTCGGTGGTGTCTTTTATGCCGGAAGAGTGCCCACTCTTATGGCCGGTACCATAGCCGGAGTCATAGCCGGTATCATATCCATTACCATAACCGGTATCATAACCTGAATTGTAGCTGTCTTCCTTTTCATATTGAAGATGCTTTTCAGCGGAGTATTCAAGAATAGCCACTTTGCTGACCTCCTCTCTGTATTCTGTGAAGAAGTTGCTAAGAACGTCTTCAACAATGCATTCGTCAATAGATTTATTGACTGCAGAAGAGACAATTTCTTTCATGATGTCACTGCTGTCAGCCAAAAGATTAAGAGCAGTAGGATGTGAGGAATTGTACTGAATGATTCCTTCCTCTCTGTATTTTCTCACTTTGGCAACGAAAATGGAATATCCTTTCAGAGTTTTACAGGCTTCCATGAGATTTTTGTTGTGCCCTTCATTGACATTCAGGCAGGTGACTACAAGCTCGATTGAAGGATCATCCACGGGACGCTGGAAAAGCTCTGAAAGCCTGTAGGTGACAGCGTCTTCCAGGTCACTTAATCCATTGTAGAACATATAAAACCTTGGTGCTGGTACTTTTACACGGCTTGGGGCATAAGTTCTTTCCTGAGGGATCATTTTTTTGTAGGTTGCTGCTACGTAATATAGGTCTCTTAAAGGGATGTTTGGGCACTTACTGGCCTGATGTTCATAGAGATTTAGCTCGAAGTCTATGATAAATGAAAGATCGTTCTTCATTTTGAGAAAGGTCTCGCCTTCCAATGTGGTGATTTCGAGATCATCAGGGTTTGTGTAGAAGGTACCATTTATGGCATTATAGAGTTCAAGCAGATAAAGCTTGTTGTTGAATAGCAGTTTAAAAACGGTATCCTTATAGTTCTTTGTTTCTATTTGCATATGGTTCTCCTTAAAGATTTTGTAGCTACTGCCTGCAGACTTGTAGGGAAGTACGGCGATGAGCCATGAACTATGATGGCAGGGAGCTGTTGTAATTGATTTACAACGGAAAGCTTCCGACCAAAAGAAATGATAGCATTAAATTCTTAAGAAATACCATCGAAATTTATTAATTTTTCTTAAGAATTAGAGATTTGTAACCATGTGAGGAGCTACACCACAATGAAATATAAAAATTACATTTTTGATCTGTACGGAACACTGATTGATATTCATACTGATGAAGAGGATCCCGGGCTTTGGGAATTCATGTCCGGATATCTCGATACATATTTTGGAACTGTTATAGATGGCAGGGAGTTGAGACAGGAGTACCTGCGCCTGTGTGCATTTTATGAAAAGAAGCTTTCTTCAGAAAACAAAAGCTCATTTCCGGAAATCAGGATTGAATGGGTTTGGGAAAATCTGGCAGGGAGAAAATGCACACAGGATGAGATGAGAGCGCTATGCGTCTCTTTCAGGGAAAAATCGAGAGACCTGCTGAGAGTATACGACGGAGTTTATGATGTACTGAGTACAATCAGAAAACTTGGCGGCAGGGTGTTTCTATTGTCTAATGCGCAGCGCCTTTTTACGGAAAAAGAACTTGATGATACGGGACTGACTGCGTATTTCGATGACATTTTTATTTCTTCCGATTTTGGGAGAAAGAAGCCGGACGGCGCCTTTTTGCAGTCGCTTATCAACAAGCACAGACTCGATAAAAATGATTGCCTGATGATTGGAAATGAACCCGCAGCAGATGCAGGAGTTGCAAAAGCGGTAGGAATTGATTCACTAATAGTGCAGGACTTCAATTTCCCGACAGATTTATTGTGAAGTCAAGCAGCAATGGGAAAGAGACCGCTGATTTTTATCCCCTCGAAAGGGTGCCTTCTACTCAACACCCTTTAGGGCTTCCACCATGTTGATGTCCTTAACCATACTTGAGATAAGGGCATTGACGGCCAGGGACAGCACAAAGGAAATGAAGAAAGCTGCCAGAAAGGGCCAAATGCTGAGCTTTATGATAAAATCGGTATCGGCATCTATCTGAAACATCAGAAAACCAAGTATCCTGTAGCCTATAAAGATGCCGATCACGGTTCCCATTCCGGTGATGGCAATGTTCTGCTGCTGCAGTATCCACCTGATCCTGTTCGTTGAAAATCCCAGGACCTTGAGGGTGGCTATCTCCCTGGTTTTTTCAACAAATGAAAGTACCCCAAGATTGTACAGCACGACTATACCTATCACAATGGCGACAACCATGATATAGGCGACCTCTGTATTCATTGCTTCGCTGTGGGCATGAAGCGATTCTATGAATTCTTCCTTTGAAAACACTGAGACTATCTCGGCTCTGTCCTCCACGTAGCTTGCGGGGACAGATACATTGGTGTACACAGTGTTGGGTGTAAATCTTGCACCGAGCCTTTCGAAGACTTCCCTTTTCATGGCAATTCCCTGAGCACTCGGAGTCTTGAAGACTGCTGAGATCCTGTCCTCATATATTACGGATGAGCCGGGCATCTTGAACCTGACAAAGCTGCCTAAGCGCAGATCAAGTTCATCTGCAGCCTTGGCACTTATGGCAATGCCGTCCGAAGGAAGGTCAAAATAATCACCGCTCTCATTTTGGAACAGATAGAGATTGCCCTCATCCAGTACAGTCACATTTAATATCTTGTGGTTATTTGCACCGTACAGCTCAGTCTGCACGTTCAGAGCCATCTGGCCATTGTACTGTCTGGCATAGTCGTAAACCGTTTCGTAGTCCGTTCCCTCAGCAAAGCCTATATTATAGCCCGCAGGCGACAGCTCATAGTATTCCCAGTGTTCAATTCCTCCCTGAAGCTCATTTATCCCAAAAGCGGTCAGAAGAAGAGAGGCGCAGAGAGTTATGCCAAGAAAAGCTGCAAATGTCCTTATCTTGTTCCTGTTAATATCCCTGAGATTCCATCTGGCCTCAAATCCAAGTCTCTTCCAGAGCGGAGTGTGCTCGAGAAAGCCTGCATCAGTTACGGTAGGAGCCTCGGGGCGCAGTATCTCAGACGCGTGCAGGATAAGGAGCTTCCTGCAGGAAAAATAGTTGGTAAGTCCTGCCATAAGGCATATAAAAAGAATTGCAAGCACTACATTTACAGAGACCTGCATTCTTGAATATGGGGCAGAGTAATATTTGTTCATTTCTACATGGAGGTATTTTCCTAAAGTCCACCAGCCGGAGACTGCACCGAGGATACATCCAAGCAGTGCTATGACCACAGAATAGGAGATATAGTGGACCATTATGGCGCTCTGGCTAAAGCCTATTGCCTTGAGCGTACCGATGGTTGTACGCTGCTTTACCACGAGCCTTGTCATTGTGGTCATTATCCCTAGAAGGGCTATTATTGTAAAGAGAACCGGGAAAACAGTTCCAAGGGTTTCATCGGATTCGAGATCAAGCGCCATAGAGTCAAAGCCTGCTTCGTTCTGCTTTGCTACAAACTCAAGACCACGTACATTCAGCACCGCTCTTAAGCTGCCTTCAAGTTTCTCAAGAGCTTTTTCATCTGCTTCATCCATATTGAACTGGTTTGTGACATCCCGTGCGTCCACATATATCCTGTCGAAGGTGATCCGTTGCCCCGGATACTCCGAAGTATCCAGGAACGCATAGCCGTATGCACCTATGTCCGGGTCGGTATAGGTTTCGTCAATCATAAAATACATGTGATCGGGATTGAGTATGATGCCCTTTACGGGCTCAGAAAAAGAGATTCCATCATGGGTCAGAGACAGAATATCACCGACAGTTATATTCTGTCTTTTGGCAAAATCCCTGTCTATCCAGATACCGCCCTCGCCTGTGGAAAAAGGCTTCCCATCATACAGGAGCATTTTGGATATATTATTGGAATCGATGAAGTTAAACTCTATCTTTTTTTCGCTGCCTGAAATCCTTGCTTTGCCGGTATATGTTGCACGAAGCTCAGCATCTTTTACACCGGCCGTATTCTTTACTGTCTCAAGGTCCTGATAGGAAAAGCCCTCCGATGTAAGGTACATGTCAACAAAGTTGGTCTCGGTGTAGTACTCATCAAGAGATCTGCTCATGCCTTCCCGGTCTGAGTCAAAGCTTTCCATGACATACATTGCAAGAAAGCACATGACAAAAATCGCAAGGAACTGCACAATATTCTGTCTTATATCTCTAAGTAGTTTTCTCCTGAGGTTCTTTGTCATTTTACTTTACCAGTTGAGCTCATCCGCATCTTTGGGATTTTCATTTTTCTGAATATCAAATACTGTACCATTTTTGACCATGATAACTTTGTCAGCTATATCTGCGAAAAGATTATTGTGGGTGACCATGACCACGGTTCTGCCGTGGACCCGGCTCTGATCCTGCAGCAGCTTTAAAACCTCCCTGCTGGTGTTCGTGTCAAGAGCGCCAGTTGGCTCATCACAAAGAAGGAGCCTTGGCATCTTTACAATTGCCCTCGCTATCGACACTCTCTGCTGCTGGCCTCCCGACATCTGAGAAGGGAAATTGTCCTTCCTGTCGCCCAGCCCCACCATCTCAAGTGCCTTTAGAGGGTCCATGATCTCCACTCCAAGTTCTCTTATGAGATCAACATTTTCAAGAGCTGTCAGAGTGGGAACGAGATTGTAAAACTGGAAAATGATCCCAACGTCCTTAGCCCTGAACTGCCCAAGTCTCTTGTCGTCAAAAGAGGTGATATCCTCACCTGCAAATATGATCCTTCCGCTTGTGGCGCTATCAAGTCCCCCGAGGAGATTCAGGAGAGTACTCTTACCGGCACCGCTGGGCCCGAGAAGCACCACCAGCTCACCCTCGTTTATCTCAAGGCTTACGTTATTTAAGGCCTCATAGGTTATCTGCCCGGTCTTATATACTTTTCCGACATTTTCAAATTTGATCAGAACATTATTAGTTTTCGACAAATCTTGTTCCAATGTCATCCTCCGTCACAGGCGATGTTATAACTTTTTCGCCGTCATTAAGTCCATCCACCACCTGATAGCAGCCGCTTCCCTTAAGGCCTGTTACAATACTTCTTTTTTCAGCCCTGCCGTTTTCAAGCATATACACATAGGACCCTTCGTCATCGGTGTAAACAGCCTTTTCCGGAACGGTGATGGCTTCTTTGCTCTCGCCGGAATTGATCAAAACTTCAGCTTCAAGGCCTATAGTGGGGTGTGCGTCTTTTTCGTCAAAAGAGATCTCGACCTTTACCCTGGGCTTACCCGTGGAGTCGTTTGTTGCTATGGGAGCGATGCTGCTTACTGTTCCTTCATAACTTACGCCGCTGACTGAAACACTTGCCTTTTGCCCAAGCTTTACCCTTCCAATATCGTACTTTGATATCATGACTGATGCCTTGTAGCCGCTGTCGGGCTGTATAGTAAAAAGAGCTGTTCCCGCATCAACTACAGCGCCTTCATTTGCCATTTTCTCAATGATCGTTCCGCTTGTTGAAGACTTTACTCCTTCTTTGCCCTTTGTGAGGTTACCCAGCGCTTTGTCGGCATCTATCTGTGCAAGCTCCATTGAATCTTCCAGCTGCTTTATCTGATAGTCATTGACGATCTTTTCTTCTGCAGCAGTTTTCTGTTCATTGGCTCTTGTCCATTCTTTTTCTATGATATCAAGCTGCCTTGAAAGCTCCAGGAAAAGAGCATATTGCTCTGTTGTCATGTTGTCTACGGGGAGTGATGCCAGGGCATCTCTGCTGGATGCTATGTTGTCCTTTATTGAATTAACTGAAGAAGCGGCACTGTCCTTTTTATCTTCGGCGCTGTGAAGTGCCTCGCGAAGAGAATTATACTCGGCAGCCGATTTGGTGTTTTCACTCATGACTTCGGCAAGCCCCTCAGAAAGTTCCTGGTTGGCAGAGAGCAGTTCCTCCGCCTCTGAAGCCTTTTCCGGATCATCCTTGATGGCCTCGTATGCAGCTGCATTGGCCTTGATCTGACTGTTCAGGCTTTCAATCTGACTGTTCTGACCGGATATGTTTGCCTTTGCTTCAAGGAGTTTTGCGTAAAGCTCATTATAAGCTCCCGATGCCGACTCAAGTTTTGCAGACTCTACCTCCATGTCAGTCTTCATATTGTCGAGTGCGCCTTCAATTCCCGACATGGTGGACTGAATGTAATTGCTTTTGGAATTCTGGGCGATACTCAGGTCGTCCCTGTTTTCTTCTACGGCTATATACTGCTGTTTAAGGATCTCTGAAGATCTGGATGCACTGGCAGCCTTGGCCTTGTTTTTGTCATTCTCCGTAACCGCGGCGTTGTATCCATCTTCATGGTACTCAGTGTTAAGAGAAGCTTTTTTGTATTCTTCTTCGAGGGAAGTCAGATCGTAGCTTGCAAGTACATCTCCGTCTTTAACACGGTCATTGACCTTGAAGGAGACCTTATCAAGCCTTCCGGCAACCGGAGCATACACAGTTATGATCTCATCTGCCTCTATTGTTCCCAATACATTGATGTTTGCAACAATATCCTGCCTTTTGACCTGCTCAATATCAACTCCGTCCGGATAGACGGCATAGACCACGCCTCCCGCGAGAGCTGCAAGACCTGTTACTCCAATAATGATCCTCTTTATTAATGTATTCATACTTTCCCTGCCATGTTGAAGAAAAGCTCCGAAGTCAACTTCGACATTCGGAGCTCTTATTTCGTGAAAAATGATTTATTGATTATTTTACAGTTACAGAAGTGATGTGCGGGTTGGCACCTTCGTACCAGTAGAGGAAGCCTTCCATGTCAACTGTATCGCCGACCTTGAGGTTCTGTACAGCCTTGTACACATCGCTGTCCTTGTCGCAAAGATATGACTCAACTGTGAAGTTGTAGGTGTTGCCATTTACAGAAGCGCTGAAGTAGAGGTCATCTCCCTCAGATCCTGAACCATCGTAGTTGTAAAGGAAAGGAGCATCATTGCCCTCGGCATCTGTAGATGTTTCAATAGTCATTCCGGTGAAGGATACGTACTCATTCTGGTGATCAACAAGAGCGCTGTCTGCGAGCATTGATGTTATATCAAAAGTATCCGCAACATAGTTGCCTTCCTCAATTTCAAAGGTTGCGTCAATGATCTCAACTTCGCCAGACCACTCAGCCTTATAACCTGTAACCTTGATCTTGGTACCCTGGGTAAGCTTGTCATAATCTTCCTGTGAGCATGGCATGTTATAAAGGAAATAAGCTCCGTCCTCAGCCTGAGTGTAGAATGAAGCGTTGCCTACTCCGTTGTTTTCCCACCAGCCCTGCTTGGCCTGAATATAGGTCTCAACAGTTACCTCAGAATCAACATCTGCTGCAACAAAGTCTGCATGAGTCATTACTGAACCTGCTTCGGCGCTATCCGCGGCATCAGACTCAGCGGCGGTCTCCTCGGCGGGTGCCTCTTCCTTTGTCTCTTCTGCAGCTTCCTGCTCTGCTGGAGCTTCAGCAGGAGCCTCAGCTGCGGTCTCAGCAGGTGCCTCTGCGGCAGGCTCACTCTTTGCACCACATCCGATCATGCTAAGCGCAAGAGCAGTTGTTAACAATACTGCGACTGATCTCTTTTTCATAATATTCCTCCTCGTATGGGACGACTGTATACCGGCCGTCAATTTTTATGTGTTATAGTATACCATTTGATTTCATAAAGTCAAAAATATTATCGTTTTACCCTTTTTCTTTATTCTTTACGGATAGTACATAGTATATTCCTATAGCAATCCAGATTGCGGCAAGAGCGCCAAGAAGCATCTTTGACTCTGACGGAAGGGGACCAAGATCCGCTTTGCCGGCAGAGGCTGCGCTGCTCTGATCAAGATGATAAAGACTTATGGTATCAGTATAGAGCTTTTCAATATATGCATCATCAACCGTTGTCTTTCTGCGGGACGCCTTGGTGACATCCTCTATGAGCTGGCCTGCGGCATCGCGAAGAGACGCTGAGCCGTTAAATACACTGGTGGTGAATGTATATTGCTGATTATCGAGCAGCAGTTTTGTTGCGTCTATCTTCACATCATAGAACCTGGAGTTGTCCTCGCCCGAGCGGGAGAGATAGTCCTGATACTCCTGCGAATTTTGAGCTTTTGTAGTTACGGGAACATATCCTTCAGTCTCAGCATAAGAAGTCTGTACTTCGTTTGTGAGCATATACTGGGCAAACAGCCAGGACGCCAGCACCGTCTGAGGATCTTCTTTGTTAAAAATACAAAGTGACGGCCCCTGGGATATCATACAATAGCTTTTTTGGCCGATTTCCCCGGGCATTGCAAACTGCGGAACAGGATAGACCATAGTTTCGAATTCGACTATCTTGTCTTTTGCTATGTCACAAAGCGGAGCATTGGTTCCCATCCAAGTGGAGCCGGCTGTGGAGTCAACCGCAAAAATGCACTGGCCGGCATTTAAGAAGTTTGCAGGGTATCCGGAGATCTTAAAAGTTGAAAAAGCTCCGCTCCTGGCGTGACCTGCTATCAGCAGAAGATTGTCCTTTGTGACATCGTTAAACAGTTTGATGCTGCCAAGCGGATCTGAGTAGTCAGCACCCTGCTGCCTCAGCATCTGGATCATCATGTTGTCGGTGGACTTATAAATGAATGGGAGAAGTACCTTTTGTCCGTTGAGAGCAAAAGTGCCGTCATCATTCTTTTTTGTAGCCGCCTGTGATACCTCCCAGATAAAGTCCCAGGTCAGAACCTCAGGAAGCTCGTATCCAAGTTTTTCAACGAATGTCTTGTTGACATAGCATGCTTCTGTCGAGCGCATGTACGGAACGGCATAGTAGTTTTCTCCAATCCTGCACTCTGTAAGAAACTGAGGAACAATTTCATCCCCGGAAGGTCCGTCATATTTCAGCTCACTGCCGCCAAGACCATATTTTTCATCGTCAAACAGTTCGTCGAGAGGGACAACGGTGTCTTTTCCCGTGAGGTATGTCGCAATATGGTCAGGATATGTAATGCACACATTTGGCGTGGTACCCGTGGAGATGTTGGTGATGACATCGTTGTAGATCTTTCCGTAGTCGGTGTAAAGGCGCAGGGTGATATCGATGTTCGGATACAGCTTTTCAAATTCGGTTATTGCATTCTCATAGATTTTTGACTGAGCCTTGTTGGTATCATTCTTTGCCCAGAAAGTGAGCTCGATATTCTTTGATTCATCAAAGGTTTCAGGTACTTCAAACCCCTTTGACTGTTTACTTCCGTGGCAGGCCGTCAGAAGAACGCCCATAAACAGTGCCATGACTAAAACGACCGGGAATTTCTTATAAAAAGAGCCTGTAAAAATCTCAGAAATCACCCCTTTGTACCTCCTCTTGCAACTCCGTCCATTATCTTCCTTCTAAAGATCAGAAACAGTATTATAAGTGGCAGTGAGATGGCAACAACAGCTGCCATCATCGCAGGTATATTGTCCCTTCCAAAACCATTTTCCCTTATCTCCTGTATTCCGTTGGATACGAGAAAGTACGCGGAATTATCAGTGATGAGCCTTGGCCATACATAAGAATTCCAGCATTCAATTACCTTAAGGATTATGATCGTGATTATCGTGGGCTTTGAAATCGGGATCATAACGCGCCAAAGGTATCGAAGGTCACTTGTCCCGTCAACCTTGGCTGCCTTGTAGAGTTCATCAGGTATCTGCTCGAAGTTTTCTTTTAACAGATATATGTAAAAGACTGCCATGACAGAAGGAAGTATCAGACCGGGAAAAGAGTTTCTCATGTGAAGGTTTGTGATCGTCACATAGTTTGTTATGATCACAAGCTCGTTTGGTATCATCATAAGAGAAAGAAACAGTCCAAACACCAGGTTTTTCCCCGGAAAATCCAGCCTTGAAAATGCAAAGGCAGATAGTATTATTATCACCAGCATTAAGATAGTAGTGATGGCTGTAAAGATCAGCGTATTTAAAAGATACCGCCCGAGGGGCACTTCGGTAAATGCGCTGACATAGTTTTGAAGCGTGGGCGACGTAACTACAAGTCTTGGCACAAACTCACTGTTGTAGGAACTGTAGCTCTTAAATGATGTTATTATCATCCAGTAGAACGGAAACAGAACTATAATTGCCCAGAAGATCAGCAACAGATACCTCAGAATATCTGACAGCACTCTGTTTGCTTTATCCTTCTTTTCGATTTGAACCAAATTATCATTATCAGACATATTGATATCCCCTTTTTAATACATCAGTCTTATCTGTAAAATACGGTCTTTCTGCTGACAAGAAGATTTATCACCGTTATGGTAAGCACAATTGCAAACAGTATGATCGCAGCTGCCGAAGCGTAGGACGGATAGCCGCCGCTGTTGCCGTACAGCATGTCATAAATGTATCCGACGATGGTATTCATTCCGGCAGCGTTGAGGTCTGTACCGAACAGGGCAACCTCGTCGCTGTATGCCTTGAAGGCCCCAATGAAGCCTGTTATGACAAGATAGAAGACCATGGGCGATATCATGGGCAGCGTGATCCTGGTAAAAACACGCCACCTTGGAGTAGCGTCTATCTGAGCAGCTTTGTAGTATATGGGATCGACAGAGGCGAGGGCGCTGGTAAGTATCAGTATCTTGAAGGGCAGCACAACCCAGATCGTGTAAAGGCACATAACAAACATCTTCGCCGCGTAGGGACCGTCTATGAAGTCAATGCTTTCACCTCCAAAGGCATTTATCAGGACATTGATCATTCCGTCTGTGTAGGCAGTCTTTCTGAAAAGGATCATGAAAACGAGCCCGACTGCAAGGGTATTGGTGACGTATGGCAAAAAGTATATGGTCTGGAACAACTCTTTGAGCTTTGGAACAGAACTGAGGGCAAGAGAAATGATCAGCGCGATTATGGTAGACAATGGCACGGTTATCAGTACAATAAAAAATGTGTTTTTCAGTGCCCTTATAAAGTACGGGTCGTGAAGCACATAGGAATAGTTATATTTGCCGATGCCAAAATAGCTCTGAGAGGCAAAATTGTATCCCTCCTCAAGGGAATAGGTAAATACGTCTATCATCGGATAGACCATAAAGACACCTAAAAACAATATCGCCGGCAAAAGACATATAAGAGCCAGCAGAGTCTGTTTTTTATCATTCATGTTGAAGAATCTCCATCATAGATTTTAATAATCCTGAATTACTCCGTATAAAAAACATGTACCTTTGAGGGCTTGAGTTTAAAACACACTTCACTGCCCATGATGACGGGTCTGTCCTCTGAAGGAATGATCGCTCTGATAACAGCGCTTCCGGCAGCAGGATTGTGGCAGATAATGCTTGTATCCCGACCCATTACTTCCATTTTGTCGAAAGAGCAGCGAAGAATAATAGGGTCATCACCGGGATCTGATACCGTTATAAAGCCCTCGGGCCTTACTGCTACAAACACATTACCATCCGGGGCACCCTGCTTTTTGTCAAAAGAGGTAATATCCTTAAGCTCAATGACGCGGTCTTTTTCTATATAAACGAAGCCGTCTTTTATCTGACCTTCAAAGACGTTTATCTGCGGTGACCCGAGGAATTTGGCTACAAACAGATTCTCCGGGCTGTCGTAGACATCCTGGGGAGCGCCGTGCTGCATTATGCTGCCATCCTTCATTACTACGATACTGTCGCATATACTCATGGCTTCTTCCTGGTCGTGAGTTACAAAAATCGTTGTAATCCCGGTCTCAAGCTGGATCCTTTTGAGTTCCTCCCTTGTCTGAAGGCGGAGCCTTGCATCGAGGTTTGACAGGGGCTCATCAAGAAGAAGTACACGGGGCTTTTTGACAAGAGCTCGTGCTATTGCAACTCTCTGCTGCTGACCGCCGGACATTTCTGAGGGCTTTCTGTCAAGAAGACTTTCTATCTGCACAAGCCTGGCAGCCTCTAAGACCTTCTGCTCCATCTGATCTTTTGTAAGCTTCCTGTTTCCACGGAGGTTTTCAAGAGGAAATCTTATATTCTCCCTGACTGTAAGATGCGGGTAAAGGGCATAGTTCTGAAAAACAAGCCCGACCTCCCTGTTCTCCGGAGGAAGATTGGTGACATCGTCGTCTCCGAAAAATATCCGGCCGGATGTTGGCTTTTCAAGGCCGCTGATAAGATTGAGAACGGTACTTTTCCCGCAGCCGGATGGACCGAGAAGTCCAAGAAGCTTACCGTCTTCTATTTCAAAACTGAAATTATTAACGGCAATTACTTCAGACTTTTCTTTTTTGTTTCTGTTTGGGAATTTTTTTGTTAGATTTTCCAGTATTATTTTCATTTTTTACTCCCCAAGTGAATTACTCTACATCATTTATATCATATCGCAGATTCGAGTCAATGGGATAGTTCTGTTAGAAAGTGATTCGGAAGATTAAATTTTATATGTTAAATATAAACTTATTTTTCAGACTGTTGACAAAGCGATGTATATGTCCAAAAATTTAGGCAGAAACAGGGTTACTATAGAGTGATAAAAGTGATATATTAGATAAAATGATTATTAGAGGGAATGGCATGCTATCTGGCATGCTATTCTTTATATAAAAGGAAAGATGAACTTGCGAAAAAGAATAATAACTACAATAATAGGTCTGAGCGCACTGCTTCTGGCGGGATGCAGCATCAGGGAGTACAAAGAAGAGACGTCTTTTCCTGATATGCAGTCAGAAGAGGCAACAGGTACATTTGAAGAACCAGAGCCGGAAAATGTGGATGAGCAGCAGGAAGATACAGAGCCGGAGAATGGGGATAAGCAGCAGGAAACTCTGACCTCTGATAAAGAGTCCGGGGAAGAAGCAGAGCAAAAAGAAAAGGAGCAGAATAGAGAAGATACAAATATGGACGAAGATGCCGGGGATACAACCGGCGCGATTCTTATCGATGCATCTGACATTGGCCTTACGGACGTGGACGGAAGTGGACAAACCTATACTTTCACCTATGGGGGAGAGGTATTTACTGCGGTTTATTCCACACCTGAGAACTGGAAGATATATGATTCCTACAGGATTAACAGCGAGCATGACCTTCTGATTATCTGCCAGGCGCTTATAGATGAGCATCCCATTCACGGCAAAGATATGGTAAGCTATAGAACAGCCGAAGATATGGTGTATGAGTGGCAGATCCATAATATAGCCTATGCGTTCCTTGATGATGACGATCCGCTTAAGGCAGACTCGCGGGATGTCGATCTTGACCCAAAGGATCAGGGGCTGACAATTGAGGAAATCTATAAATCGAGGACAGACAGGGATTTTGATATGGGCAGCATACTTGAAGGATATTAAATGGCAGATGCCATTTTTGACATTCAATATTCAAAACTTAGAAAAGGAGAAATAAAGAGATGAAAAAAGATGAAAACTGTGGATACTGTGTGGGCGGCGAGCCTCTGGCTAAGTTTGGGATAAAGATCTGTGATCTTGAAGTAAGTCAGCTTATTTTATTCAAGGAGCAGAGCCATCCCGGAAGATGCATCGTGGCATACAAGGATCATGTGAGCGAGATCGTTGACATTTCTGAGGCTGAGCGCAATGCGTTTTTCTCAGATGTAAACAGGGCTGCCAAGGCAATCCATAAAGCGTTTAACCCTGATAAAGTCAATTATGGCGCATACGGAGATACAGGCTGCCATCTGCACATGCATCTTGTTCCCAAGTACAAAGACGAATTTGAGTGGGGCGGAGTTTTTGAGATGAATCCTCAAAAGAAATTCCTGACCGATGCAGAGTATGATGAGATGATAGAGAAGATCAAGGCAAATCTGGAATAAAGCCATGAAAAACAATGATAAAACAAATGTAATGAGAGTCCTGGACAGCAAAAAGATAGATTATAAAAGCCATACCTATGAGCCGGATGCCACGATGAGCGGGGAAGAGATAGCCGCTATCCTCGGCGAAGATGCGGATCATGTATTCAAGACTCTTGTGACTCAGGGAAAGAGCGGCGCGTATTTCGTATTTGTTATTCCTGTTGCGATGGAGCTCGATCTTAAAAAGGCAGCCAGGGCAGCAGGTGAGAAATCGATAGCTATGATCAGGCAGAAAGATCTTTTGCCGCTGACAGGATACGTTCATGGAGGGTGCTCGCCGATAGGAATGAAGAAACAGTTTCCGACATTTATACATGAAACTGCCCGTGAAATGGACAGAATGTTTGTAAGTGCAGGAAAGGTCGGATTTCAGGTAGAGCTTGCACCAGACGACCTGATATCAGTTATCAGGGGGACATTTTCTGACATTATTTGATTTAGGAGTTACGCTATGGAATACAGAGATTATATGGTAAGGGCTACGGCCGGAAACGCTCAGATCAGGGCTTTCGCAGCAACCACCAGAGACCTTGCGGAATACGGAAGAAAGGCGCATGAGCTTTCGCCTATTGCGGCTGCTGCGCTTGGACGTCTGATGACAGGTACGGTCATGATGGGAACGATGATGGACAGCGAGGACGCGCTTATCACGGTGAGGATGGACGGTGACGGACCGCTTAAGAGCGTTCTGGCTACTGCTGACAACAAGGGCAATGTGAAGGGATATGTCGCGAATCCCCTGGTTGTAATGGAGCCGAATTCTTCGGGGCATTTAAACGTTGGCGGCGGGATCGGCGCCGGAACCCTGACTGTCATCCGTGACATGGGATTAAAAGAGCCTTATGTTGGGCAGATAGATCTGTACTCGGGCGAAGTCGCCGAGGATCTGACGTACTACTTTACAAAATCGGAGCAGACACCTTCTTCTGTGGGACTTGGTGTTCTGGTTGAGAGAGAGAGCCTGTCTGTCATTGCTGCGGGCGGCTTTATTGTCCAGCTCATGCCCTTTGCTTCGGAGGAGACCATAAACCGGCTCGAGGACAATCTTGGAAAGTTCAGCTCCGTTACAGATATACTCAAAGCCGGCAAGACACCGGAAGATCTTCTTAAGATAGTTCTTGACGGTTTTGATATAGAATTTACGGACAAAACTGATCTTAATTTCTACTGTAACTGTGACAAAGATAGAGTTGAGCGGGCTCTTATGCTTATAGGCAAGAATGAGATACAGGAGATGATCGATGATGGCAAAGAGGTTGAGCTTGGCTGTCAGTTCTGCGGCAAAAAGTACAAGTTTACGGTAGATGAGCTCAAAGAGATAAAGACAAAGGCCAGGTAACCTGATAGTAATAGAAAGTTTTTGCCCGGGCATGGTCTGATGCAACAGATGGGAGAGAGAAATGGCAAGGCAGGAAGCACTTACAACCCTGTGCTATCTTGAGAGGGATGGCAGATACCTTATGCTGCACCGAATATCCAAAAAGAATGACATCAACAAGGATAAATGGATAGGAGTCGGAGGGCATTTTGAGGAGAATGAAAGCCCCGAGGAGTGCATGAAGAGGGAAATAAAAGAAGAGACAGGATATGATATTCCGCTCACGAAACTCCGATACAGGGCTGTCATTACCTTTATCACCGACAATGGTGACTATGAGCTTATGTCTCTTTTTACTGCAGCGGCACCTAAGGGTGAGCCTATACAGTGCAGCGAAGGGGAACTTGTGTGGATAGATAAAAAAGATATCTACTCGCTAAATCTCTGGGAGGGAGATAAGATATTCTTAAGGCTTCTTGAAGAGAGAGAGGATTTCTTTTCCTTAAAAATGCGCTATGACAAAGATGGACACCTTACTGAGGCAGTGCTGGACGGCGCTGAGATTAAACTTCGGGATATACAGTAAACGTCAGATATATGTGCGCTTGCTATAGAGCAGCAGGCGTATGCGCACGGATTTTGCCCGGAAATGTAATTTGGAGAAATGTACGAAGAATGGATAGAAAAGAACTTGCTGTACAATATAAACACTCATCATGCAACTGCGCGCAGGCAGTCCTCAAAGCTTTTGAGGATGAGCTTGACGTATCTTCTGATGGGCAGGGCTGAAGATACCATGCCCAAGCGTCTTTCAACCTATCTTAAGGATACCTATGGCAAAAAGATATATCGCCTTTCACTGTCAGCAGGATGCAGCTGCCCAAACAGGGACGGAAGCATAGTTCTGGACGACGGAACAAGGCTATACGGTGGCTGCAGCTTCTGCTCCGAGGGTGGCTCGGGGGAGTTTGCAGCTGATTTTACTGCCATAGATACACAGATAGAAAACGCAAAAAAGGTGATCAGAGATAAGACAGATGCCACAAGCTTTATTGCTTACTTCCAGTCTTACACCGGAACTTACGGTGATATCAAGCGGCTTGGGGAATTGTATTCAAAGACCATCAGGCGCGACGATATAGAGATACTGTCGATTGGAACGAGGCCTGACTGCCTCGGAGAAGACGTCATGGAGATGTTAAAAAAGCTTTTGGCCGTCAAACCGGTCTGGATAGAACTGGGGCTTCAGACCGCTCATGACAGCACTGCAAGGAGATTTGGACGCGGCTACGATCTTTCGGTATTCGAGGATGCCTACAGAAGGCTCAAGGAAGCCGGGATAACAGTGATAGTTCATGTGATTTTGGGGCTCCCCGGAGAGTCAAGGCAGGACATGCTTGATACTGTGAGATACCTCTCGGATCTGAAGCCTGCCCTTGACGGGATCAAACTGCAAAATCTGCAGCTCCTCAAAGGAACGAGGATGTATGAGGAATATAAAGAGTCATTCATCGGCGGAGACAGTGATTTTTATATTATGAATATGGAAGAATACACCGATCTTGTGGCGGAATGTATAGCTCTTTTACCAAAGGATACGGTGGTACACCGCATGACCGGTGACGGCCCGAGGTGGCTTTTGGTAGAGCCGCTATGGAGCCTTGACAAGAAGCGTGTTCTTAACATGCTGACAGCTAAGACAAAGAGTCTTTTTAATTGAGAGATTACTATTATGACAACTTTTGAAACCGGCAACAGGGATGAAGCAATAAAAGTAAGGTTTACTCTGAGGGAGTGTCTGTTTGGAGACAGAGTATTTTACAGAAGGGTAGCCATGGTAGTCGTTCCCATGATCATTCAGAATACCCTGAGTAATGTCGTAGGACTTCTGGACAACGTGATGGTAGGACAGGTTGGAACCCTTCAAATGTCGTCTGTTGCCATCGTCAATCAGCTTCTGTTTATATTCTACCTGTGCATCTGGGGATCACTTGCCGGTGCAGGTATTTTCAGCACGCAGTTTTTTGGCAAGGGTGATATGGAAGGAGTCCGCTATTCAATAAGATTCAAGCTCCTTACAGCCATAACCATATGTACTGTCGCACTCGCAATTCTCTATTTTAATGCTGCGAATCTTGTGGGACTGTATATCTCTGCAGACACGCTGCCGGCAGACCGGGCGTCGACGCTCTTCTACGGTGTTTCATATCTGAATATCATGCTGGTTGGCCTTATTCCTTTCAGCCTGACACAGGTTTATGCCTCCGCGATGAGAGAGTCCGGAAGGACAACGCTCCCTATGGCTGCCAGTATGGTGGCGATGCTCATTAACTTTATATTCAACGCGCTTCTGATCTTCGGACTTTTGGGGCTCCCCAAAATGGGAGTACTGGGAGCTGCGACAGCTACTGTGATATCGAGGTTCACAGAGCTTGTAATTGTGGTAGTCGGAGCTCACAAAAAAGGCAGCAGATATTCATTTTTTGAGGGACTATACAGGGACTTCAGGGTG
Source organism: uncultured Butyrivibrio sp. (assembly GCA_946536145.1). GTDB lineage: Bacteria > Bacillota > Clostridia > Lachnospirales > Lachnospiraceae > Butyrivibrio. Next base: position 10,024 of record CAMNEA010000032.1, on the reverse strand, counting down.
CCGGTGAGACTGATATGGCCGATACTCTCCAAGACCCTGCCGCTTCTTGGGAATGAGTTTTTGTGGAGCCTTGCACAGGCAAGTCTTCTGCAGGCTTATTCGGTAAGGGGAATTGCGGTGATTGCCGCGATGAATATAAGTGGGACAATTTCTCAGATATTTAACGAGGTATTTCTCTCTATAGGCAATTCTGCGGGGATCATAATAGGCCAGGAGCTCGGAGCAGACAGGCTTGTTTCAGCGAGGCGCACTGCCTGGAGAATGGCATCCCTCAGTGTAATGAGCTGCTTTGTAATGGGAAGTCTTTTGGCATTTGCTGCGCCTTTTATCCCTCAGATATACAACACTGAGCCCGAGATACGCATGCTTGCCACGAGATGCATCTGGGTAGTTGCTGTATGCATGCCCATTAATTCCTATGCCAATGTCTCATATTTCACGATGAGATCAGGCGGGAAAACAGCGGTGACGTTTTTGTTTGACAGCTGTTTTGCATGGGTGATATCAGTGCCTGCGGCATATATCCTGAGCAGGTTCACACTGCTTCCTGCACTCAATGTATTCATGATAGTATCGGGACTTGAGATGCTGAAGTGTATCGTTGGATTCTGGTTGGTACGGAGCGGAGTGTGGGTGAGAAATATTGTTAAGACGGCTTAAAATGTTTAGTTTGTGAATCAATGGGGACGTTACAGTTTGAGTCAATGGGGACGTTACAGTTTGACTCATTTTGCAGAGCAAAACGAGTCAAACTGTAACGTCCCCATTGACTCATATTGACCTTACCGGCCCATTATCAATCCGAAACGTACTTACTCATTATCTCTTTAAGTATCTCCTGATCTTCCTCAGAGAGGTTCTCCTCTGCGTACTTCTCAATTGCATCCTTGTCGCCGTTTGCTGCATAAGACTGCATTTCAGAGATGGCATCAAGTGATACATTTTCTGCGATTATATCAGTGACAACATCCTTATCGTCTTCCGACATGGAATCGAATATCTCCTGGGTCTCTTTGTCAGCTGAATTAACATAAGCATCGACTGCCTTCTCAACAACAGCCTTGGTTATGGGATTGGCCTTGGATTTTCTCTTGGTGCTGGTACCTTCGGATGAGCTGTCAGAAGTCTTGGCGTCTGAGGAATCAGTTCCCTTGCCTGAATCAGAGGAAAGCTTGGAGTCGAAGACACTTCCGCTGCTGTCTGAACTACCTTTTTCTGATATAAATGACTCTACAGCACCTGCAACTTTATCTTTGACGGAATTCTTACCGCTGCCGAGCAGGAAGATAATTCCGACCATCATGATTATTATAAATGTTGATAAAAATGCTAATACCTGTTTCATCTTTTTTCCTCCTAAATAAATGCTATTATACGCCGAAGGTTAAAAATGTCCAGTTTATTTTCCTTGAGATTGGTCATTAAAAATAGTAAAATCGAATTGCTATGGATTTATTTCAGTATATGCGTGAGAACAATATGGAAAAGGAGTCACCGCTTGCCGCAAGGATGCGCCCCAGAACCCTTGACGAGGTCGTGGGACAGCAGCACATCATTGCAAAAGACAAGCTTCTTTATCGTGCAATTTCCGCTGATAAGCTAAGCTCCATCATCTTCTACGGGCCTCCCGGAACAGGAAAGACAACTCTTGCCAAGGTGATCGCCAATACCACCAAGGCGGATTTTATGCAGATCAATGCGACTGTTGCGGGCAAGAAGGATATGGAAGAGGTTGTTGAAAAGGCCAAGGACAACCTCGGAATGTACGGCAGGAAAACAATCCTTTTTATTGACGAGATCCACAGGTTCAACAAGGGACAGCAGGACTATCTTCTGCCTTTTGTTGAGGACGGCACCATAGTGCTTATCGGAGCAACTACTGAGAATCCGTACTTTGAGGTCAATGGGGCGCTCATATCAAGATCGGTCATATTTGAGCTCAGGCCGCTTACTGTAGAAGATATCAAAGAGCTTCTCGACAGGGCTGTGAGCGACGTTGAGCGTGGCATGGGGGCCTACAAGGCAGTACTTGACCCTGATGCAAAACAGCTGATCGCGGACATAGCGGACGGAGATGCGAGACATGCCCTCAATGCCATCGAACTGGGCATTATGACCACTGCCAGAAGTGAAGACGGTCTGATCCATATCACAAGGGAGGTTGCGCAGGAGTGTATCCAGAGGAAGGTCGCCAGGTATGACAAGGACGGAGACAACCACTACGATACGATTTCTGCTTTTATAAAGAGTATGAGGGGATCCGATCCAGATGCCGCGGTGTATTATCTTGCGAGGATGCTTGATGCGGGCGAAGATCCCAAGTTTATAGCAAGGCGTGTGATGATATGTGCCTCAGAGGACGTTGGCAACGCCGATCCGCAGGCACTGCAGATTGCGGTGGCGGCATCGCTGGCGGTAGAGAGGCTCGGTATGCCTGAAGGCAGGATAACTCTGGCTCAGGCTGTTACCTATGTGGCAACCGCACCCAAGAGCAACGCGGCCTATCTGGCTGTCGATGAGGCTTTTGACAGTGTGAGGCAGACCGGGAATCTGCCTATACCGGCTCATCTGCAGGACGCCCATTACAAGGGCGCAGCCAAGCTCGGCCACGGAATCGGATACAAGTATGCCCATGATTATCCCAACCACTATGTAAGCCAGCAGTACCTGCCCTATGAATTAAACGGCAAGGAGTTCTACAGGCCGACAGGCAACGGCTACGAACAGAGGATAAGAGAGCATATGAAGAGAATTAAGAGCAGTGAAGAGGCAAATTAATCAGGATAAGAGGTTTTGATGAAAAATAGCAGCAACAGAAGAATGAGAACCGGGAAAAAAGCTCAGCGCAACAGAAAGATCGTAATTGTTACAGCGGCTGTCTCGGGAGTGCTTATAGTATTACTTGCAGGGATGCTTATATGGCTGTTTGGAGGCAACAGTGTAACAGAGCAGGAGGCCGGGACGCTGGAAGAGGAAGCACAGGAGGCTTCGGTAGCTGAGCAGGTGTCTGATAATGATAAGGATGCGGAGGATATCAACCCCGATACGATAGATTCCATTGTAAAAGGGGGAGTGAGCGTCACGGAGGCTCTTAAAAAGCGCCCTGAGACTGTGGAGATGACTCCTGAAAATACAGCTGAATTTGCCAATATAGAGAGCTGTCAGATCGTTGATTCCAGCAAGATCGAACTTATTGTAAAGTCCGAGGGGATTCCCAAAAGTGATGACAAGTATTACTACCTCTTCGAAGAGGCCACCTATGAGGATGGAATATCTGAGACGAGAGAACCGATAGCCAAGATCTACAAGAGCGACGATACATCCTTTAAGATCGACCTCAAGAAAGGAACGGCTGAGTCAAGGCTCTTTTCCAAGTTCCAGGTCGCTGTTAAGTTAAATGAACAGTACGTTGGCATAAGCCATGCCAAATATATTTCAAATCCGGGTGCGTGTGCCGGATACTCTTTTGGCGGAGTACCACACAGATCCATTAAGGGAATACTTCCTGATCCGCTCAGGATCGGAGACCTTCAGGATCTTGGCTGCCAGTATGCGACATATAACATTCCGCTCAGCCATATTCTGGTATCATCAGGCGGAATCCCATATACCTACGGCGGAGTTACCTATCATTTTAACTCTCAGATAATGACCAATTACGATACGCTGTTCACAAGGCTTAATCACATGGGAATAGATGTGGCAGCGATCATTCTCAACAACGCAAGTACTTCGGCATTTCCTGAGATAACGCATCCGAGTGCGAGAAGCGGATCCACGGCTCCCTACTATATGTTCAATGCTACGGATGAGAGCGGAGTTAAGGCTCTTGCAGCTATCGGAAGCTTCCTGGCAAACCGGTATTCCGGTTCAGGGCACGGCAATGTCAGCATGTGGATAATCGCCAATGAGGTCAATGCGAGAAAAGAGTACAACTATATGTCGCATGTTGATGTGGGAACCTACACAGCGGCATACACCAGAGCTTTCAGAGTGTTCTACAATGCGATAAAGGGTGAAAACGCCCAGGCCAAGGTCTACATTCCGCTTGATCAGAGGTGGACTTACAACACCGACAAGACCGGCGACTATGATGCCAAGGACGTGCTCGATCTCTTTGCGTCATCGATCAGAGAGTATGGCAATATCGACTGGGGACTGGCATCACATCCGTATTCCTTCCCCAATGGCAACACTGCGTTCTGGAATGCGTCGAAGTATGTTACGCATTCGGTATCAACGCCGTGTATCACTATGGAGAATATCGAGGTTTTGACCAATTACATGACTCAGGAATCCATGCGTGATACATCGGGTAATGTCCGATCCATTATCCTGAGTGAAGTCGGGTATTCCTCGACTTCCGGAGAGGCATTGCAGGCAGCTGCTTTTGCCTATGCTTACGTCAAGATGGAAAAGAATGGATATATAGATGCGCTCATGCTCTCGAGGCAGACTGATGCCGGAGATGAGATTGCGGCGCTCGGACTCGCCCTTGGTCTTCAGACCACGGGAGGTCAGCACAAGCAGATATATGATGTATTTAAATATATTGATACCGACAGGCGAAATGATGTTATTTCTTTTGCCTATGATGTGGTCGGCAAAACATTCTAGGAGGATGATATGACAAATGCAGAGAAGGCCCTGAAGCTACATGAAGACTGGAAGGGCAAGCTGGAGATCAGATCCAAGGCGGCTGTAAAGTCAAAAGAAGATCTGGCTCTTGCCTATACACCGGGGGTTGCTGAGCCATGTAAGCTCATTGCTGAGGATAAGGAGCTTGCATACAAATACACGATCAAGTCCAATACGATAGCGGTTGTTTCTGATGGCAGTGCAGTCCTTGGACTTGGAAATATAGGCCCCTATGCGGCGATGCCCGTCATGGAGGGAAAGGCTGTTCTCTTCAAGGAATTTGGCGGAGTCAATGCTGTTCCAATCTGCCTTGATACACAGGACACCGAGGAGATAATAAAAGCAGTCACATATCTTGCACCGGGATTTGGAGGTATCAATCTTGAGGATATTTCCGCTCCGAGATGCTTTGAGATTGAAGAGAGACTGAAAGAGATACTGGATATTCCGGTATTTCACGATGACCAGCATGGCACGGCGATAATTGTTCTCGCTGGTATAATAAATGCCATCAAAGTGGTGGGAAAAGAGAAGGAGAGCTGCCGCGTTGTGGTAAACGGCGCGGGAAGCGCAGGAATCGCGATCACAAAGCTTCTGCTCAGATATGGCTTTAAGAATGTGACCATGTGCGACAAGTCAGGAATCCTCCACAGAGGATCCGAAGACCTGAACTGGATGCAGAAGAAGATGATGGATGAAACCAATCCTGACCAGCAAAAGGGAAGTTTGTCGGATGCACTTAAGGGTGCTGACATATTTGTAGGAGTATCTGCGCCCGGAATAGTTACCAAGGAGATGGCTCAGCAGATGAACCATGACGCGATAATGTTTGCCATGGCCAATCCGGTTCCCGAGATCATGCCCGATCTTGCCAAAGAGGCAGGAATCCGCGTGATAGGTACAGGAAGAAGCGACTTCCCGAACCAGGTAAACAATGTTCTTGTATTCCCCGGAATCTTTAAGGGGGCTCTTGAGTGTCGCGCAAGTCAGATAACCGAGGAGATGAAGCTTGCGGCTGCCAATGCTATCGCTGCCCTTGTGCCGGACGAAGAGCTTTCCGATGTAAATATCCTTCCGGCAGCTTTTGATCCGAGAGTTGCCGAGGTGGTTTCTGCTGCAGTCAGGGAGGCAGTTAAGTGAGCTCTCAGTATTTTACGTTATATAAGATGATAGTTCTGTACATGCTAAGGCGATGCGAGGAGTCGCTTACCAAGGCGCAGATATATGACTTTGTGCTGGAAGGAGGGTACACTGATTTTCTCACGCTTCAGGCGGTGTTCAGCGAGCTTGCGGATACATCTCTGATTGTTGAGAAAACAGTGGCAAACAGGACATATCTTGAAATAACAGCTGAAGGCTCTCAGGCACTTGACTTTTTTGGCAACAGGATAAACCCGTCGATCAGAAGTGATATAGACAAATTCATCAAGGACAACAGCCTGAAAATCCGTGACGAGGCGTCCATACAGGGTAATTATATAAGGACAGGAGAAAATGAGTATACTGCTCATCTTTTGGCTAAAGAGAACGGGCGAAACATACTTGATATAAGGCTGACTCTCCCAACAGAGGAGATAGCAGAGAATACAGTGAGAAAATGGCATGAAAAAAATCAGGAAATCTATCAGTTCCTGATTTCAAATCTTATGTCAGAAGAGTAAAGCGCTCCGCTAGGGATGCGCACTCGCGCTAATTTATTTCGATATTGGGAGAGCGTTGGGAATTACCGTCTGCGGCGGTCAATTCCCTTATTTTTATAGTACTTTTCTTTTTCAGCATACATGTACTCGTCGGAAATCTTTTCAAGAGCAGGTATCGGCTCGCCCGGGTTATCTGTTGACGTGGCATATCCGACGGACAGGGAAAGCTCCGAAGAATATTTTCCGTGCCATGACGCCGCTTCTGACTGGATCTTTGTCTTTAATGAACCGGCATCAGAAGTATGAACTATGGACAGGAATTCATCGCCGCCTGTCCTGTAAACCTTGCCCACGTACCCAAGAATAGTCTGAAGGCATGAAGCAGCAGCTTTTAAGAGTTCATCCCCGGCAGCATGTCCGCAATTGTCGTTGACAGTCTTAAGTCCGTTTACGTCTACGGAGAAGATCACAAAATCATCCTCGAGCTCTTTATCGTTATATTTGCCGATATCTTCGTAGTAGCAGCGCCTGTTATAGACCCTTGTCAGCTCGTCAGTCATTGAGATCCTCAGAAGATGCTCTTCGCGGCGCTTTTCCGCATCAATATTCTGAGTTGTATATATGACTCTTGAAGGAAGTCCGTTTTTGTCAGTGTCGATGGTGATATACTGTGCCCGGAACCAGCCGGTAATACGGTCTGTGAACTCGCCTGAAATGGATATCTTTCCTTTGAGTCTATCAACTACGGTTGTGATGTCCGTAAATTCAAGGAAGGCGTCAAGCTGATCATGGGAGACGGTTTTTTGCAGCCTCTGGTTCATCCTTGTATGGGTCTGTCCTTCGCCGTCAAAGCGGAATACTTCACGGTTCCCGTCGCGAAGAGACTGTTCTGTCATGGATTCAAAGTCCAGCAGATTGACATTGTCATAGATCTCTGCCATTGAATCGAGAGTTTCCATCTGCTCTTTGAGGTGCTGCTCGTGTTCGCGGATCGTCTTGAATTTTTCAATGATCTGCTGAAAATAGAATGTGGTGATCTTTCCCAGGGAGTATCCGGCAACTGCCATGATAATGGTCTCTATGGTATATCCGCCGACCAGATTGGCAAAGAAGGCAAAGTTTGTGCTGTAATCCGTTCTGACAGCAGCATAATACGGAGTGGTAATGGCGACTGAAAAAACCATGAACAGATAGTTTACTATGATTGTGACGTTATACATCCGCATAGAGCAGAAGATAAGGCTTAGCATTGGGATCAAAAACCATGTGAGGTGAATGTATATATGAGCATACGACATATATACAAGGAGAACATCCATTATGAGAAGAGCGGATAAGGAAGTTATCTCTGACTCGGGCATTATCTTCAGGATGCGGTAGTGAATGGTTGAGAGAACAAACATAAAGAGGGACACCATCAGGCAGGCAGTGTAAGTGGTCTCAGTAAAAATGCCCGCAGCGATGCCCAGCGCAATAGCAGGTCCTGTAAGAATACAGAACCTCAGGACAGTGTTCAGATGTCTGTTGATTTCCCGTCTGTTTGATCTCAGAAAATCATTGTAATCAGCAAAATTATCCAGCTTTTTTTCCATAGGGACACCAATAGAATATCAGATAATCCGTGTATGTTTTAACGAGTATAATTATACAATAAAAAGCCGGAAGAAAAAACCTTCTTCCGGCCAAAATATTAAGCTGCTGACGAGAATCGAACTCGTGACCTCCGCACTACCAATGCGACGCACTACCGACTGTGCTACAACAGCATGTACTGCCATCCGGCAGTCACAAATCGTATTATAATCCTGATAGACATAGTTGTCAATCAAAAAATCAAAGCTGGGTAATTGCGGACATATAGTAGGAATAAAGGCTTTTGTAGGTATCTGCATTATAATGCAGACCGTCACCTGTTGAAAAACCTGTCTGTGTGAGGTAGGTATATCCATCGAGCCAGTTGATCCTGGAGTCAAGCTCCGACTTAAGCCTTGCATTGAATGCCTCAATCTCGGCATTGGTCACAGTAGGGTAGTCACTTACGGGAGTGACTGCGGCATAGTAAACGGTAATACCTTCTGCCAGCCAGGTATCAATATTGCTGTTGACCAGCGCAATGTACTTGTCTGCGTTTGAAAGATCGTTGACACCGAAATTGATGATCATTTTGGTGCCGGGACCTGCATAATCCGATATGGAAGGAAGAACTGTGTCTCTAAAATAGGTGTAGCCCTCGCCGACCTTCGCAATGTATGCCTTGTCGGTTGATCCCACCGCCATCTCAAGCTGGACTGTCCTTGAGTCGCCCACAAACACATAGGGAGTTCCCGGAAGTACTGATGCCATGTAGTCACCTTTAATAAAGGCTGTTGTACCGTCATAGGCTATCTCATACCATCCGTTGTCGGTCTCACCCGTCACTGCGGTCTCGCTCCCCCATTTCATCCTGCCGACAGAGTCGTAATCAGTGCCGGCCCCGCTTCTTACATTGACGGTCGCGGTGGTGTACATGTAGTGGGGAGTCTCATACTCAGTGACACTAAAAACTGTAGCCTCGTTGGCTGCAGCTGCTTCGCTTGAGATTACATTTCTTGTCTCTGTGATCACTTCGGTTGCTGCCGATTCGATCGTCGCTGCCATGCTGTCAACTATTTCATCCCCGGAAATGAGCGCTGTAGCTGTATCTGTCTGAACCTCTACGTCAGTGGAATCAGCTCCGAGAGCTGCCAGTGAAGACAGTGAAAAAAGAGCGGCAAATGAAGATAAGATTATTAAGTTACGAATTCTGGTATTTTGTTTTTTCATCTGTGACATATTACACTGCGCGTAACAATTTGTCAAATTTTCGTAAATTGACTAACAGGAATATTTCCAATATATTTATTAAGAGGTGAATTATGGGGATTTTCTTTTTTCTTTTCTGGCTGATACTTAACGGTAGAGTAACATTAGAGATAATTATCTTCGGACTTGTTATAAGTGCGTCTGTATACTGTTTTTCCTGCAAATTTCTTGACTATGACTTAGGGACTGAGGTAAGGCTTTTTAAAAAGCTTCCAATTGTTCTGCTCATCGCTGCCGTTCTGATAAAAGAGATCATCAAGGCAACGATTACTATGATCGGTTTTATTTTTAATTTCAGGGATATTCCGGAACCGGCTATTGTTCATTTCAAAACAGCGCTCAGGACTGACGCGGCAAGATATGCCCTGGCAACCTTCATCACCCTGACGCCCGGTACCATAACGGTAAGGCTTCGCGACGGAGAGTTTCAGGTTCACTGTTATGACAAAGAGATGGCCCGGGGGATCGATGAGTCTGTGTTTGTACAGCTCCTACTTAAGATGGAAGAGGATCTGAAGGCATGAGTTTTTCAGTGTTTATTCTAATATGTATAATCATTATCTCCATAATGACACTTTTATGCCTGATAAGAGCAATTGCAGGTCCCAAGCTGGCAGACAGGATCATGGCGATAAATATGATAGGAACCATGACAATTGCGGTGATAATGCTTTTGTCGGTTCTGCTGGGTGAAAACAGTGTACTTGACGTTGCTCTTATATATGCGGTTATAAGCTTTGTCGCGGTTATCGTGCTGGCACAGATCTACGTTGGTCTTCATCACGAGAGGAGGATCATGAGAAATCAAAGAAAAAAGAGTAAGACCGGCGACAGCATTCCGGATACAAACAGTCCAGCTAAGAAATGTCAAGGAGTAAATTGAAAATGTTAGAAATTAGCCATTA
>CAMNEA010000031.1 GCA_946536145.1 uncultured Butyrivibrio sp. | reverse complement strand
TTTGAGTGAATTCATCGGAAGTGATGACGAGAGTTAATTATCGCGGAAGTTCACAAAATTAAGAGCCTGCCCTTGGAATCGGAGTCAACAGTCGAGACTATATGTCTTTTGACTAAGACAAGCTGAGCGAAGCTATCATTATTTCAAATCAAAGAAAAAACAAAAGGCGGGTTTTATGGGGAATAAAAGAGCTAAAGAATGTGTTATAAGGGTGATCATCCTTCCTCCCTATTAATGAGAAGATAATAAAGAAAATCCTGAACGAATAATATAAAATTTATCCCTTGAAGAAAAAATCCTTATGTTATATAGTAAAACATAATACATGTATACAATTTTGAATCTGCATTAAGAAATCAATTGATAAGGAGTATTAATATGTCCCAGGAAGCGAATGTGGTAAAGAAGTATGCTGAGATGGACCGGCAGGAACTGGAACAGGAGCTGGCTCTTCTCAAGGCAGAGTACAAGAAGTATCAGGGAATGGAGCTTAGCCTTAATATGTCGAGGGGCAAGCCCTGCAGGGAACAGCTCGATCTGTCCATGGGGATGATGGATGCCCTCAATTCTGAGGCTGATCTGTCATGTGAGGATGGGACTGACTGCCGTAACTACGGTGTTCTTGACGGAATCCATGAGGCGAAGGTGCTTATCGGAGCCATGATGGAGAACAAACCGGAGAATATCATTATCTATGGTAATTCTTCGCTGAACGTTATGTATGACACGGTTTCAAGAGCCTACACTCACGGAATTATGGGCAATACACCCTGGTGCAAGCTTGATAAGGTAAAGTTCCTCTGCCCTGTTCCGGGATATGACAGACACTTTGCCATTACTGAATATTTTGGTATTGAGATGATACCGGTTCAGATGACACCCACAGGTCCTGACATGGATGAGGTGGAGAGACTCGTAGCCAACGACGAGTCAATAAAAGGAATCTGGTGTACACCCAAGTACTCCAACCCGCAGGGCTACTCTTATTCGGATGAGACAGTAAGGAGATTTGCAAGACTTCGCCCTGCAGCCAGGGATTTTAGGATATTCTGGGACAATGCCTACGGAGTACATCACCTCTACGACGGACAGCAGGATTACCTGATCGAGATCCTTGAGGAGTGCAAAAAGGCCGGAAGCCCCGATCTTGTGTACAAGTTCTCATCGACCTCCAAGATAACCTTCCCGGGCAGCGGAATTGCAGCAATTGCGACCTCCCTCAACAATCTTGAGGAGATCAAGGCTCAGCTCACATATCAGACGATTGGCCATGACAAGGTTAATCAGCTAAGGCACGTGCGCTTTTTTGAGGGAGACATCAAGAAACTCAAGGAGCATATGAAGAAGCATGCGGCTATAATCAGACCGAAATTTGAGGCGGTTATAGATGCACTTGAGAAGAACCTTACTCCTTATGGAATTGGAAACTGGACAAATCCTAAGGGAGGATATTTCATCAGCTTTGATGCGCCTGACGGATGCGCCAAGGCTATTGTTGACAGAGCCAAGAAGGCAGGTGTTACCATGACAAATGCCGGAGCAACCTACCCTTACGGCAGAGACCCTCACGACTCCAACATCCGTATTGCGCCTACTTTCCCGTCACTGTCTGACCTCAAGCTTGCTATGGAGGTATTTACGGTATGTGTGCGCATGGTTGCAGTTGAGAAATTATTAAAAGAAGCGGAGACTGAGATTTAAAGTCAGAGAGGATTACAATTCATATTTGGATTTTTTTCTCGTGATCTCGTTTATGTATGCGGCGGTGATAATGCCTGTAGGAAGGGCGATCACCGCCATTCCCATAAGTGCGGATATCATTGTGATCATGCGTCCTATGGAAGTGACCGGAGAGATATCTCCATAATCAGGATAACTGTCATTATCCTGCACAGCACTATAAAGGCAGTGACATGCTTTGGCTTTGAGTCGACATATATACCTTCGTCGCCGATCAGATGATTGGAATTAGTGTTTTTATCTGTCATAGTTTTACCTCATAAATAAATGACAACATATTATTGGAACACTTTAGATGAATGCTTTATCTGAAATTATTATAGAAAGGCAACAGATATGGGAAAAGAAATTGAAATAGAAGATAAGTACGCAGGGATAACAAAGGCACTGATCAAAAGACATATAACCATTACAACCATGGAGAGCTGCACTTCGGGTCTTATAGCGTCTTACCTGACTGATACGGAAGGAGCATCGGAAATTTTCAAAGGGGCCTTTGTGACCTATAGCAATGAGGCCAAAAAAAAACAGGGGGTTCCGTCTGTGATTATTGATGAATATGGTGTATACTCACTTAAGACAGCAACCGCGATGGCGCATGCAGCCGGAGAAGCTTATGATGCTGATATTTCAATCGGCGTCACGGGAACGATGGGTAATGTTGATCCTGCCAATGCAGACAGCCAGCCCGGAGAAGTCTTTTTTGCCATTGATTACAGGGGGAGTCTGACAACGCGAAGATTAAACATAGAACCTCAGAAGACAAGGCATGAATACAAGCTGTGTGTGGCTGATCTCATTGCGGATGAGCTTTATCGATTATTGGATTTATAGAGTAGTGTAATTATGAAAAAAACCAGAAGAAACAATTCCCCATTAAAGACTATAGCGATTATTTTCGGGGCAGTCCTTGCTGTGACATATATTGGCATAGCACTTTATTTTACAGGGCATTTTTTATTCAATACCTATGTCGATGATATATATGCCTTTAACAAGACGCCTTCAGAGATAGAAGCGGAAGCTGCCAAGGACCTCAGGGACTACACCCTGTTTGTCGTTGGAAGGGGAGATATCAAAGAGTTTATTACCGCTGATGAGATCGGACTTGAGATGTCAGTGGATGATCAGTTTAAAGATGCGTTAAAAGATCAGAGTCCGTTTATCTGGCCGAAGTATCTTTTCGGCGAAACTCATATTGTTACAGAGGATATCACTAAATATTCCAGGGAGTCGGTTGTGGATAAGACCGGCAAAATGGCCATCTTTAAAAAGGAAAACATGATCCCGCCGGTGGATGCTCATGTATCCGAAGAGTCAGGAGATGATGGCTTCTTTGTTGTGCCCGAGGACCCGGGGCGCATGCCGATAAGAGACAAGGTAACAGATGAGATATGCAGCGCACTTGATGTTCTTGATTCAAGGATCGAGCTTAGCGATGAATGCTACGAGACACCGTCTGTCTATTCAGACAATGAAGAGCTGGCAGATCTTTGCGACAATCTCAACAAATACTGCAGAGCCGTGATCACTTACGAATTTGGGCAGGACAGCGTTGTCGTTGACGGCACCAGGATAAGGGAGTGGTGCGATATCGAGGGTACCTCCGTGACGCTCAATGAGGAGAAGGTCAGGGATTTTGTCAACAGCATGGCAAGAGAGTACGACACTTTCGGAAAGAGCAGGAACATAGCCAGCGCCAGGGGCGGTGAGGTAAGTATTACCGGTGGTGACTACGGCTGGTGGATGGACAGGGCAAGTGAGACATCTGAGCTTATTGAGGCTGTTAAGAAGGGGGAAAAGACATCAAGGATACCCGTCTACTTTGCAACCGCAGCACAGTACGGCGATAATGACTGGGGCGATTCGTATGTGGAAATAGATCTTACAAGTCAGCACCTCTGGGTTCATAAAAACGGTCAGGTAGTGGAGGAATCGGATTTTGTATCTGGATGTGTCAACAGGAAGAATCCCACTCCCACGGGCAGCTATGCCATAACCTACAAACAAAGGGACGCTACTCTGGTAGGTGAGAACTATTCCTCACCGGTAAAATACTGGATGCCCTTTAATGGAAATGTGGGAATGCATGATGCAAGCTGGAGATCGGAATTCGGAGGTTGGCAGTACATCACGAACGGCTCACACGGATGTATAAACCTGCCAGTGAGCAAGGCAGCCAGCATTTTTGATCTTGTTGAGAAGGGTGAAGCAGTGTTTGTCTACGGAGGCAAGACGACTCCGGAAGCCGTTATCACGCAGGAGATCGTTGACCCGGTCACCGGAGAAGTTACCAGGAAAAATATACCGGTCAGTGTTGCGCAGTCCATGGGGATAACGCCCCAGCCGGAACAACCTGAGGCATCTGAGACGGAAGCACCTGCCGAGCAGGATCCCGAGGAAACCGTACAGACGGAATCGTCCGAAGATGAATCACCTGAAGAGGTTTCACCTGAAGAAGAGTCTTCTGAAGGGGAGTAACAGTTACTAATGCCCGCAAAAGCACCTTTTTGCGGCGAGAAAACTATGTTATACTATAGTTTGGTTGATAATTTAAAGTAATGAAAGAGAAAAGTTTTAGTAATGGAGTCGGATAGAGCAGTAAAGAATGGGCGGCGACAGTACAGCAGAAGGATAAGGTATCTGCGAAGGCTCATTCTGGGGACAGTTGCTGCGGCATGTCTAATTCCGACCTGTATCTGCATTATCATGGCGATCAGGTTCGACAGGCTGCAGACAGAGTACGAGCAGACCAGAGCCGATCTTGAGTGGTATCGTGGTCAGTACGGCAGCGAGATGGAGATATTGGCGGCTGACAGTGAGGCGATGGTGTCGGATGACCGGAGTATAGATGCCGGTGATCTGAGCAAAAATATAGAGGAACCGGATGATAAGAGTGTAAGCTTTGAGAGCATAGAAGCGGATGAGGCGGACACGGACTATGCAACTGTGGAGGTCAGCGGGGCACAGAATCCGGAGGACATAGAAGGCACGAGATACGTCTACCTTACCTTTGACGACGGCCCGAGCACATATACCAATGATATTCTTGATATCCTGAATAAGTATGATGTCAAGGCGACATTTTTTGTGTGCGGCAAACCTTATTCCAAATACAATGAAGTTTACAAGAGGATCGTGACAGACGGTCATACACTTGGGATGCATTCCTACAGCCATAAGTACAGTGATATATACTCATCGCTTGATGCTTTTAAGGCTGATACAGACAAGCTGCGGATTTTTTTGTATGAGACGACTGGAGTCTGGTCGAAATTTTACAGATTTCCGGGAGGAAGTTCCAACAGTGTCAGCAAGGTCGATATAAACGAGCTTATCGATTATCTCGATGGCGCTGAGGTGACTTTTTTTGACTGGAACGTATCTGCAGGAGATGACAGAGCGGGCGCCAACAAGGACATCATCTATTCCAACATAGTTGACAATATTTCGATGTTCAAGCACTGCGTGGTTCTTATGCATGACGCCGCTGACAAGAAGAGCACGGTAGAGGCTCTGCCGGATATAATAGAAGCAATCCAGGCTATGGATGATACAGTGATAGTTCCGATAACTGACGATACGTTACCGGTTCAACATATCAAAAAGTAAAGCAAACGGAGGAAAAGCAAGATGGGATTTTTTTCTGAGCTAAGGAGCGACCTCTCACAGGCAGTAAATACCCTTATGCCTGATGACAAGCCGGAAGCGGAAGCTTTGCGGGACAAGGAAAAAGAGGATATTAAGCCTGCAGACATCAGCAGCATGCTGAACAGACTTGATGACCTTAAACTCGATGACATTCAGCCTCAGACAGAAGACGCTTTGGAAAGAGCAGAGGAACCGGTTGAAGAGTCTTTTGACGAACCTGTACAGGAAGTTGGGGAAGCGGTACAGGAAGACGTTCAGAAAGAGGAGACCTTTGAAAGCGAAACTGCGCGTGATAAGTACAGTGAAGTAAAAGAGCTTGAGAATGAGCTTAGCGAGAGACTTCCGGAAAATGATGACCTTGAGGAGATGATCGAGGAAGAGACACTCTCAGAGATAGCAGCGGAGGAGCCAAAGAATGCTCTTGAAGCATTAAACAGTGCGCATATTGACCAGTATGTGGCTGACGTCAATGCCGAGAGAGAAACAACAAGCAGAAACGGGGGATTTATAACTATGGATTTTGATCAGCAGACACCTACAGATGAAGTTGCTACCATTACCGAGGGCATGATAATAAAGGGAGATATTGCTACTACGGGATCGATCGACGTGATCGGCAAGATCACCGGCAATATCAAGTGTCTTGGCAAACTCAATGTGACAGGAGAGATCAACGGCGATTCTGATGCATCTGAGATCTACGCCGAGTCAGCAAGGATTACCGGAGAGGTAAAGAGCAAGGGCAGTGTTAAGGTTGGACAGAGCACTGTAATAATCGGCAATATCTTCGGATCGAGTGCGGTTATAGCCGGAGCCGTAAAGGGCGATATAGACGTTCATGGACCGGTAGTCCTTGACACAACAGCTATAGTAATGGGCAACATCAAGTCCCAGTCTGTACAGATCAACAACGGTGCTGTTATAGAGGGTATGTGCTCACAGGCGTACGCTGATGTTAATCCTTCTGAATTCTTCGAGGGTCTTAAAAATAAATAATCTGAATATGGAGGCTATATGAGAATACTGTTAAAGCTCAGTGGAGAGGCACTTGCAGGCGAAAAAAAGACGGGATTTGATGAGGATACTGTCAGAAAGGTAGCCCTTCAGGTAAAGCAGCTCGTTGATAACGGGACGCAGGTTGGCATAGTTATTGGCGGTGGCAATTTCTGGAGAGGGCGCAGCAGTGAGAGCATCGACCGTGTAAAGGCGGACCAGATCGGTATGCTTGCAACGATCATGAACTGTATATATGTCTCTGAGATCTTCAGAAGCGAGGGTATGATGACCAATATACTCACACCCTTTGAATGTGGATCTTTTACAAAGCTCTTTTCCAAGGACAGGGCAAACAAGTATTTTGCAAGGAATATGGTAGTGTTCTTTGCAGGTGGCACAGGACATCCGTATTTCTCAACGGATACAGGGGTTGTGCTCAGGGCAGTTGAGGTAGAAGCCGACTACATCCTTCTTGCCAAGGCTATTGATGGTGTATATGACAGCGATCCTGCCAAGAACCCTGACGCCAAAAGATATGACACTATCACAATAGACGATGTCATCAAAGAGAACCTTCAGGTTGTTGACATGACAGCATCAATTCTTGCAAGGGACAACAAAATGCCCATGAGGGTATTTGCCCTTCAGGAGGAGAACAGTATAGTAAAGGCAGCAGGTGGAGAATTTAACGGTACGACTGTTACCGTAGAGTGATCTAGGAGGAATAGTGTATGAACGAGAGAGTTAAGACATTCAATGACAAAATGCAGAAGTCCTATGATTTTCTGACAGAAGATCTTGCATCTATCCGTGCCGGAAGAGCCAATCCGCATGTACTTGACAAGATCAAGGTTGATTACTACGGAACGCCTACTCCGATCCAGCAGGTCGGCAATGTATCAATTCCCGAGGCGAGGATCATTCAGATCGCACCCTGGGACAAGTCACTTATCAAGGCTATTGAAAAGGCTATCATGGCATCCGATCTCGGCATAACACCGAGCAA
The DNA here is from genome assembly GCA_946536145.1 of uncultured Butyrivibrio sp. GTDB lineage: Bacteria > Bacillota > Clostridia > Lachnospirales > Lachnospiraceae > Butyrivibrio. The sequence goes on along the minus strand of CAMNEA010000031.1, from coordinate 22,619 downwards.
TGACGGTGCTGTAATAAGACTTGTATTCCCTGAGCTTACTGAGGAGCGAAGGAAACAGCTCACCAAGGATATCCGCAAGAAGGGCGAAGAGGCCAAGGTTGCTGTGAGGAATATCAGAAGAGACGGCAACGATGCTTTCAAAAAGCTCAAGGGAACCGAAGTTTCTGAGGACGAGATCGAGGATCTTAACGATGAGCTTCAGAAGATAACCGACAAGTTTATCAAGGATATCGACAAGGCTGTAGAAGATAAGAACAAGGAAATCATGACGGTTTAAAGGTGATAAGATGGAGCAGAATCTAAACATACCCCAGCACGTAGCCATCATACTTGACGGCAACGGCAGATGGGCGAAGGCAAAGGGAATGCCCAGAAACTATGGTCACATGCAGGGTGCCAAGGCTGTGGAGGATATCCTTGTGGATGCCAGAGATATCGGCATCAAATATCTGACAGTCTATGCTTTTTCAACTGAAAACTGGTCCCGTCCGGAGACGGAGGTTTCTGCGCTTATGACGATACTGCGCAACTACTTAAAGACCAGTATCAAGAAGTCCATGAAGAACAATGTGAGATGCCGTGTAATCGGTGAGCGCTCAGCACTATCCGAGGATATACGTACAGCCATAGAGGAGCTTGAGACGGCAACAGCCGGCAATACAGGCCTTACCTTTACGATTGCCATCAACTACGGAAGCAGGGACGAGATCACAAGAGCTGTCCGCAAGGTTGCGGCCAGGGTTGAAGCCGGAGAAATATCTGCTTCAGACATCACTGAAAAAGATATAGCTGATAATCTTGATACTAATTACCTGCCCGACCCCGATCTTCTTATCAGGACCTGCAATGAGCAGAGAATATCCAATTACCTGCTTTGGCAGTGTGCCTATACAGAGTTTTATTTCACTGAGGTTGCATGGCCTGACTTTAACAAGGCAGAGCTTATGAAGGCGGTTGAAGCCTATTCAGGGCGCACGCGCAAGTTCGGCGGTCTTAAGACAGACGGAGAATGATATGAAGATCAACTTAGGTAGGTAATCCGATTTGAAGACTAGAGTAATAAGTGGAATAATAATTGCTATTGTACTTGCAGCGGTACTGATCCCGGGAGGCTATGTTCTGGCAGCTGCGCTCCTTATTGTTTCCATGATTGGATTTTCAGAGGTTACCGGCGCACTGGGCGTACGGGAAAACGGTGGGAAATTCAACCTGCTGGAAATATGCGGATTCATCTCGATAATAGTACACTATGTGCAGATGGTTCTCATAAGGGATTACAGGTATTTTGTTTTTGCCATAATGTTTGCCTTTTTCCTTATAATGGTGTGCTATGTACTGACTTTTCCGAGGTTCACCGCTTCGCAGGCAATTTACACCTTCTTTGCTTTTTTGTATGTACCTATCAACCTGTCCTTTATTTTCCTTTTGAGGATAAGGCCTCTGGGAATATATCTTGCCTGGATACCGTTTATTGCATGGGTGTGTGACACCTGCGCATATTTTGCAGGAAGAGCCTTTGGAAGGCACAAACTGGTTCCTGTTCTCTCGCCCAAGAAAACAGTTGAGGGGGCAGTCGGAGGAACGCTTGGTGCCGTGGCTGTTGGCGCGATTTTTGGATATCTTCTCTACAGGAACAAGACCGGGAACATCGATGCAGTCTACATGCTGATGATCATCACCTTTGTCGGGAGCATTATTTCACAGATCGGAGACCTGGTAGCATCAGGGATAAAGCGCAATCACAACATCAAGGACTACGGACATCTCATACCGGGACACGGCGGGATAATGGACAGATTTGACAGTGTAATATTTGTAACGCCGTGTATATACTTCCTTTCGGTCATATTATCGATTACTACATAAAAGAGCCTTATGGGCTCTTTTATTTTTTCCTTTTTTCCTGCAGCTATGATATTATATATTGATAAGACTTTTGACATAGATAACAGACTTATTAAATAAGACAGGTGAATGTATGAGAAAGATAATATTACTGGGGTCAACGGGATCCATTGGAACGCAGACTCTTGATGTTGTAAGGAATAACAGGGATGAGCTTGAAGTTGTCGGTCTTGCTGCCAACACAAGGGTAAGCGACGTCGAGAAGCAGGTCAGGGAGTTTAGCCCAAGGTACGTCTGCATGTACGATGAGAAGGCTGCTAAGGATCTGCAGGAGAGAATATCGGACACAGGGATAAGGGTTATGTCCGGCATGGACGGGCTTCTTGAAATAGTCTCTGTCCCTGAGGCTGATACGGTACTGACGGCTGTTGTCGGCATGATAGGCATCAGACCTACTATCAGAGCCATAGAGTGCGGCAAGGATATAGCACTTGCCAACAAGGAGACACTTGTATGCGCAGGGCACATCATCATGCCTCTTGCAGAGAAGATGGGGGTATCAATCCTGCCTGTAGACTCTGAGCACAGCGCAATTTTCCAGTCTTTGAACGGCGAGCCCGCAGATAAGGTTGAGAAGATCCTCCTCACAGCCAGCGGAGGACCCTTCAGGGGAAAAGAGAGGTCGGAACTTGAGTCAATGACAGCTTCCGATGCGCTCAAACACCCCAATTGGGATATGGGCCCCAAGGTTACGATCGATTCCTCGTCTCTGGTAAACAAGGGACTTGAAGTAATGGAGGCGAGATGGCTCTTTGGCGTGAGCCTTGACAACATAGAAGTTGTGGTTCATCCTCAGAGCATAGTGCACAGCGCAGTGCAGTTCGTGGATGGAGCGGTTATCGCGCAGCTCGGCGTTCCGGATATGAAACTGCCCATACAGTATGCGCTCTTTTATCCTGACAGACGTCCAATGCCGGGAAAGAGGCTGGATCTGTTTGAACTGTACAGGCTTACTTTTGAAAGACCTGATATCCAGACCTTCAGAGGACTTGCACTGGCGTATGACGCGGCAAGGGCAGGAGGGAGCATGCCAACTGTATTCAATGCTGCCAACGAGATGGCGGTCAGGAGATTTCTTAAGGGCGACATCAGGTACCTTGAAATCTACAGCATGATCGAGGAGGCCATGGAGCACCATTCAAGGATTGAGAATCCCGATGTGAGCGCAATTCTTGACGTCGAGCAGGAAACTTACAGGTTCCTCTCCGAGAAATATCATATATAAAGAAAGCGGGTAGTATTTTTTAATGTTAGTCAGTATAATCATCTTTTTTATTATCTTTGGAGTGCTTGTTTTCTCGCATGAGTTTGGCCATTTTATAATTGCCAAGTCAGGCGGGATAAGGGTAAATGAATTTTTCATTGGATTTGGTCCGACGATCTGGAAAAAGCAGGGAAAGGAGACCCTTTACAGTATCAAACTTCTTCCGTTTGGAGGTGCCTGCGCCTTTGAGACCCTTGATCCGATAGCGGATGAGAAACAGGAATATGATGAGAGATCGTTTATCAATGCTCCTGTGTGGAGAAGGATAGCAACTCTTTTTGCAGGACCTTTTGCAAATTTCATAATCGCGTATCTTCTTGCGGTTATCCTGGTAAGTTTCTCGGCTTGGGATTTTCCGGTGATCGCCAGGATGACTGATGACTCAGCTGCTGCTGAGGCAGGTCTTTTAGTCGGAGATAAGTTTATCAGTGTCGATGGTGAGAAGGTATATATGGCAGGTGAGGTCACGCTGATCTCACAGTTTGCCAAGGGAAGTCCTATGGATATTGTCTATGAGAGAGACGGCGAGATCAGACAGACGACGCTGATACCCAAGTATAGCGACGAGGACAAGAGATACTATATGGGTATCTATCTTGGAAGCTATGGCAGGATTGAAGGACCACAGGCTCTGAAATATGCCTGGTATGAGGTGAGATATTATTTTAAGACGACATACAGGAGCCTTGCGCTTCTTGTCCAGGGCAAACTCTCCAAGGATGATGTGTCCGGACCTGTCGGAATGGTCAAGATGGTGGACGACACCTACGAGGAGGCAAAGCCCTATGGTATCTCTGCCGTTATCCTGACAATGATGTCTTTGACTGTGCTTTTGTCCGTGAATCTCGGCGTGATGAATCTTTTGCCGATTCCGGGACTTGACGGTGGCAAGCTGATCTTCCAGTTCATCGAGGTCATAACGGGCAAGCCCGTTCCCGTTGAGAAGCAGGGATTCGTAACACTTATCGGAGTTATAGCGCTTCTGGGACTTACGATATTTGTGCTGTTTAACGACATTTCCAAGTTTATGAGGTGAGTTTTCCCTTAAATAGTGAAAGGAGAGCAAATGGCTTATCGCGACAACACTAAAGTTATTCATATAGGTGACAGGGTCATCGGAGGTGGCAACCCCATCCTTATTCAGTCAATGACCAATACAAGAACTGAGGACGTTGCTGCAACGGTAGCTCAGATAAAGAGGCTTGAGGAAGCCGGATGCGAGATCATAAGGAGCACGGTTCCGACTATGGAAGCTGCAAGGGCGCTTTCGGAGATCAAGAAGCAGATAAGCATTCCTCTGGTGGCTGATATACATTTTGACTACAAGATGGCAATAGCCGCTATGGAGAATGGTGCTGATAAGATCAGGATCAATCCCGGCAATATCGGATCGAGGGAGCGTATCGCCTCTGTAGTATCCTGCGCAAAAGAGAGAAACATTCCTATAAGAGTCGGCGTAAACAGCGGATCTCTTGAAAAAGATCTTGTAGAAAAATACGGCGGTGTTACGGCAGAGGGCCTTGTTGAGAGCGCACTGGACAAGATCGGTATCATTGAAGATCTGGGCTATGACAACATGGTTGTCAGTATCAAGTCATCAAATGTAATGCTCTGCGTAAAGGCTCATGAGCTGCTTGCCAAGAAATGCGCATATCCGCTGCATGTCGGGATAACCGAGGCAGGTACTGTTTACGGAGGAAATATCAAGTCTTCTGTCGGCCTTGGGATCATATTGAATGAGGGCATCGGCGATACGATCAGAGTTTCACTCTCAGGAGATCCGGTTGAAGAGATCAAGACAGCTAAGCTTATCCTTAAGACACTTGGCATGAGAAAGGGCGGAATAGAAGTTGTTTCCTGCCCGACCTGCGGCCGAACCAAGATCGACCTCATCGGTCTTGCCAATGCTGTCGAGACAATGGTACAGGGATATGACCTGGATATTAAGGTTGCGGTCATGGGCTGCGCTGTCAACGGACCCGGCGAAGCCAAAGAAGCAGATATAGGAATCGCAGGCGGAATAGGCGAAGGCCTTCTTATAAAACACGGGGAGATTATCAAAAAGGTCAGGGAGGAAGACCTTCTTTCGGTTTTAAAAGAGGAGCTTGACAATTATAAGTAAGAGGTACTAATGGGGAAAGCGTTTTTTGAAGTATTTCCTGCTCTGAAACTTGATCATAATACTCATGAGATCATGGAGCAGACAGAGGTTATCAAGGTTTCCACCACCAGGAAACAGGACATAATAAGGATTTATATAGCCAGCAATAAGCTTATAGATAAATCAGATATATATAAGGCGGAGAATAGTATCCGGGGACAGCTTTTCGGCAACCGGGATATCACTATCAAGATTTACGAGAAGTTTTCACTTTCTGCGCAGTATACGCCGCAGAATCTTCTGGATCTTTACAGGGAAAGCATTGAGATGGAACTTAGAGACTATGACCATATGGAGTATAGTCTTTTTCGTTCTGCCTCTTTTTTGTATCCTGATCGGGACAGTGTTGTCATGCAGCTTGAAGACAGCGTTGTTGGCAAGAAAAAGGCTCCGGATCTCTTGCGGGTTCTTTCCAAGATATTCAATGAGAGATGCGGACTCTCAGTATCTATTTCTCCCGAATTTGTCAAAATAGAAAAAGAGAATAAGGAGCCTGACTACTCGCTAGAAGCAGGCAAGATGGCCAAGAGGCTCTCTGACCTTGAACAGGCTGATGCGTCAAAAGAAAAGCCTTCAGCAAATGAGGACAGCAAGGTTAAGGATCAGCCTAAACCGGAGGTGAAACAGCCGGCAGAAACACCACAGGAGTCAAGGGGAAGAAATCTCCCCTCAAAGGGCAAGTCTTCTTTCAAAAGAGATTTCGGCGGAGGCTACAAGAGGTCTGATAACCCGGATGTTCTCTTCGGAAGGGATTTTGACGAAGAGGCTATGCAGCTGGTAGATCTTATGGGAGAACTGGGTGAAGTTGTGATCCATGGCAAGATCACAGAATTTGACTCAAGGGACATCAGAAATGAGAAAACTATTCTCATCTTTGCAGTGACCGATTTCACGGATTCCATTGCTGTCAAGATGTTCGTCAATACCGAGGATGTCCCCGATATCACCAAGGATATCAAGATCGGAGCTTTTGTCAAGATCAAGGGGATTGCGGCAATTGATAAGTTTGACCACGAGCTCTCTATTCAGTCGGTAGTGGGAGTTAAGAAGATTCCGGACTTTACCAGAAAAAGATCTGATAATGCTGAGGTCAAGAGAGTTGAGCTCCACTGTCACACCAAGATGAGTGATATGGACGGTGTGAGCGAAGTCAGCGATATCGTCAAGCAGGCATACAAGTGGGGCATGCCCGGCATCGCCATTACAGACCACGGTGTAGTGCAGGCTCTCACCGATGCTAACCACGTATGGGAGGATCTTTTCAAGGGAGAGAACGGCAGGCGCAAAGAGGCAGGTGAGCCGCCCATAGACAGGCAGGATTTCTTTAAGCTTGTTCTCGGTGTTGAGGCCTACGTTGTTGATGATCTGAAAGAGATAGTAGTCAATGACAAGGGGCAGAGTCTTGAAGACACGACCTTTGTTGTATTCGATATTGAGACGACAGGTTTTTCTCCGATCAAAAACAAGATAATAGAGATCGGTGCAGTCAAGATCAAAAACGGTGAGATCATAGACCGTTTTTCTGAGTTTATCAACCCCCAGGTTCCGATTCCCTACAGGATTGAGAAGCTCACCAGCATAACCGATGAGATGGTCATAGGTGCTCCTACCAGAGAAGTGATAGTGCCTAAGTTTGTTGAGTTCTGTAAGGGCGCGGTACTTGTAGGGCACAATGTGTCTTTTGATATAAGCTTTATCAATCAGAACTGTAAGGAACTGGGAATAGACGTCGATTACACCACTGTGGATACGCTGTGGCTTTCGAGGTACTTTTTCCCTCTGCAGGCCAAGCACACACTTGATGCAGTCGCCAAGACGCTGGGAGTGGTTCTTGGTCACCACCACAGGGCTGTAGATGACGCTGAGTGCACGGCGCTTATATTCAACAAGTTCCTGCCGATGCTCACAGAGCAGGGAGCTAAGACTCTTACCGATGTAAACATATTGGGGAAACCAACTCCCGATATGATAAGACACCTGCGTCCCAATCACTGCATTATCCTTGCCAAGAATACTCTTGGAAGGGTCAATCTGTATACGCTTGTCAGTAAGTCCCACCTTGATTATTTCAGGAGGTTCCCTCTTATTCCCAAGAGCGAGCTGATCAAATACAGAGAGGGTCTGATTGTTGGCAGTGCATGCTGTGCAGGCGAGCTCTACGGCGCGGTTGTAGAAGGAAGACCCCCTGAAGAGATCGCAGGGATAGTGAGCTTTTATGACTACCTGGAGATTCAGCCTGTGGGCAATAACCACTTCATGGTTGAATCCGAGAGGTATGAGGATATAAACAGCGACGATGATATAAGGCAGATCAACAAAGAGATAGTCAGTCTCGGTGAGCAGTTTAACAAGCCTGTTGTCGCGACATGCGACGCGCACTTCCTCAATCCTGAAGATGAGATATACAGGACTATCATAATGGCAGGCAAGGGAATGAACGATGAGGAGCCCGCGCCCCTTTATCTTAGGACCACGGATGAGATGATGGCGGAGTTTGACTACCTTGGCGGAGAGAAAGCCAGAGAGATCGTAATCGACAACACAAGAAAGATACTTGATATGTGCGACAGTATCTCGCCTGTGCGCCCTGACAAATGCGCGCCTGTCATAGCCAACTCCGATGAGATACTCACCAAGATCTGCTATGACAAAGCCCATGAGATTTACGGGGAGGAGCTTCCGGAGATAGTTAAAGAGCGTCTTGAGAGGGAGCTAAACTCTATCATAAAGAACGGCTTTGCGGTTATGTATATCATCGCCCAGAAGCTCGTGTGGAAGTCCAATGAGGATGGATATCTTGTTGGATCGAGAGGATCTGTAGGTTCTTCGTTTGTGGCATTTACCTCGGGTATCACGGAGGTTAATTCACTCAGCCCTCACTATGTGTGCCCCGAGTGCAAATACAGTGATTTTGATTCAGAAGAAGTTAAGGCCTATGGCGGCAATTCGGGCTGTGACATGCCTGATAAGATGTGCCCCAGGTGCGGCACCAAGATGAACAAGGACGGATTTGATATACCGTTCGAAACCTTCCTTGGATTTAAGGGAGACAAGGAGCCTGATATCGACCTCAACTTCTCCGGTGAGTACCAGAGTAAGGCGCACAAGTATACAGAGGTTATCTTTGGCTACGGTCAGACCTTCAGGGCGGGCACGATCGCGTCCCTCGCGGATAAGACTGCCTATGGCTTTGTCAAAAAATATTACGACGGTATAGGCGTAAGCAAGAGAAAATGTGAGATAAACCGCATAGTCCAGGGATGTACCGGAATAAGGCGTGGAACAGGCCAGCACCCCGGAGGAATCATAGTTCTTCCGGTGGGAGAGGACATCAATTCCTTCTGCCCGGTGCAGCATCCCGCCAACGATATGACCACTGCCACCATAACCACGCATTACGATTATCACTCCATCGATCACAACCTGCTTAAGCTCGACATACTCGGGCACGATGATCCTACCATGATCAGGTTTTTGCAGGACTGTACCGGAATGGACCCCAAGACTGTGCCACTTGATGACAAGAAGGTAATGGCTCTTTTCATGAATACGGAGTCCCTCGGGATCACACCAGACCAGATCGGCGGTACCAAGCTCGGATGTCTGGGACTTCCTGAGTTTGGAACAGACTTTGCCATGCAGATGGTTATAGACGCCGCGCCCAAGACCTTCTCACACCTTATTAGGATATCAGGTCTTTCCCATGGCACGGACGTGTGGCTTGGAAACGCTCAGACGCTTATCCAGGAAGGTAAGGCTACAATCGATACCTGCATATGCTGCCGTGATGACATCATGATATACCTGATCCAGAAGGGACTTGATAAGTCGGAATCCTTCAAGATCATGGAGGCAGTTCGTAAGGGCAAGGTTGCGAAGGGTAAGGAAGGCAACTGGGAAGCCTGGAAAAAGGATATGATGGATCATGGTGTTCCGGACTGGTACATCTGGTCCTGTGAGAAGATCAAGTACATGTTCCCGAAAGCCCATGCAGCTGCCTATGTAATGATGGCGTGGAGAATTGCCTGGTTTAAGGTGTACGTGCCGCAGGCCTTCTATGCAGCCTGGTTCAGCATAAGAGCCAAGGCCTTCAACTATGAGCACATGTGCCAGGGTGAGAATCACCTTCGCAGCATCATGAAGGACTACCAAAGCCGCAAGGATGAGCTGTCCAATGCCCAGCAGGCTGAGTACGGAGATATGAGGCTTGTGGAGGAAATGTACGAGAGAGGCATAGAGTTTATGCCGATCGATATCTTCAGGGTAAAGAGCCGTGACTTCCAGGTAATTGATGACAAGATAATGCCTTCGCTTACGAGCATAGACGGCATGGGAGAGAAGGCGGCTGACCAGATCGTTGAGGCAGCCAAGGACGGACCGTTCCTCTCAAAGGACGATTTCAGACAGAGAACTAAGTGTTCACAGACAGTCATTGATAAGATGGCTTCGATGGGACTGCTCGGAGATATTCCGGATTCCAATCAGATAAGCCTGTTTGATCTGATGAAGGGTATGTAATGAGTCAGTGGGGACGTTACAGTTATGAGTCAATGAGTCAGTGGGGACGTTACAGTTTGACTCGCTTCAAGGAAGTGAGTCAAACTGTAACGTCCCCACTGACTCATTGACTCATAACTATTTACGGAAGAGCTGTTGGAAGAGCACCGGGATTGAGGAAGAACTCCGAGTCCTTCTCCAGTTTAATGATGCTTCCGGAATCGCTGTCTATATCATACTCGTACAGCGTTCCATCGTAGTAAAACTCGATCTCGTATTTCGGAACCCCAGCAGATGTATCAGAGCTTGTGCTCTCTGCATCACCGGTTCCGTCATCTTCATCAGGGGCGCTAAGATCCTCCCCGTCCTCATGTTCTGTGTCTCCTTTGTCAAGCTCTGCCTTAAGGAAGATGACATCGCTTTCCCTGAGCCCTGCATCCTTAAGAGCTATACCCTTGGCCTGAGCAATTGTGATAGTGCCCGCTGCAAAAGCAGGTACGCTCATCATGGCCAGCACGGCAAAGGAAACAATCACTACTTGTACAATTTTTACAATCATTTTTTTCATAATAGTCTCCTCCTTCCATTAGGGGTTCATTTCTATTATATACCCAATTTATCAAATTGTGCGACTTTTTATTGGAAAATGTGGAAATTTTCTTTACTGTTTGTATTGACAAAAATTGAAATGGGCTTTATATTAAACATATGAGCAGATGTTCATATGTTTGATCAAAACTGCTTTAGTACAATTGATCCTCTGCAATGAGCGCAGCTGCAGAGCGGGAAAGGAGGAAACAGTGTCGATAGATGATGTGGAGCACTGCGAAGAAGTTCACAGCCACAAGGGAGTGGTACTCAAGGTGAACAGAGAGATGCCCGATGAAGATGAGCTCTATGATCTTGCAGAGCTGTTCAAGGTCTTTGGAGATTCAACACGGATCAAGATACTGTTTGCACTGTTTGAAGAGGAGATGTGCGTATGTGATATCGCTGAGAGCCTTAACATGACACAGTCAGCGATCTCCCATCAGCTTAAGATCCTTAAGCAGAGCAAGCTCGTAGGCAACAGGCGTGAGGGCAAGCAGATCATTTATTTCCTGGCAGATGATCATGTGAGGACCATAATTGACCAGGGGCTTAACCATATAGAAGAGTAAACATTGTCCCGGGATGGGAAGAAAGGTGGAAGATATGAAGAAGACATTTAAGTGTGAGGTTGATTGCGCAAACTGTGCAGCCAAGATGGAGGATGCAGTTAAGAAGATCGAGGGCGTTTTAAACGCGAGGGTTAATTTTATGACTCAGAAGTTTACCCTTGAAGCTGAGGATGATATTTTTGACAAGGTTTTTGATGATGCGGTAAAGGCTTGCAAGAAGGTTGAACCTGACTGCGAGATTGGATGATAAAGACATGACTAAGAAACAGAAAAAAGTTAGGAACAGGATAATCATTACTGCGGTGATGTTTGCCGCTCTCCTGATACTGGACAAGACAGGAGTGATGGAGCCATTGCCGGAGCTTGCAGTTTTCGTGATTTACCTTATACCCTATATCATCATAGGCTATGACATCATCAGGAAGGCGGCGATCAATATCAGCCACGGGCAGGTATTTGATGAGAACTTCCTTATGATGATTGCTACCTTTGGCGCATTTGGCATAAGGGAGTATTCGGAAGCTCTTGCTGTAATGCTCTTTTACCAGGTGGGCGAGCTCTTCCAGAGCGTTGCGGTAGGAAAGTCCAGGCAGTCTATATCAGACCTTATGAGTATTGTTCCGGAATATGCCAATCTGGTTTCTGAAAGCGGCGACACGAGTGAAGTAGATCCAGAGGAGGTCAGTGTAGATGACATTATACTAGTCAGAGCGGGAGAGAAGATACCACTTGACGGCGTGGTCATTGAGGGAGAATCATTTGTAAATACCGCTGCCCTGACGGGGGAGTCGGTTCCAAGGCGAGTTTCTGAAGGATCAGATGTCATAAGCGGATGCATAAACGGCGAGGGCATCCTTAAAGTGAAAGTCACCAAGGCCTACGAGGATTCAACGGTATCAAGGATACTTGAGCTCGTTGAAAATGCCAGCAACAAGAAGTCGAGGATGGAGAACTTCATCACGAGGTTTGCAAGATACTATACTCCTGTAGTTACTATTGGAGCCGTGCTTCTTGCAGTTATTCCGCCTCTTCTTGGACAGATACCTTTATCTGACAGCATAAGGCGCGCGTGTATTTTTCTTATAGTATCATGTCCGTGTGCTCTTGTTATCTCGGTTCCGCTCGGGTTCTTCGGAGGCATCGGCGCGGCGTCCAAAAAGGGAATCCTCGTAAAGGGCAGCAACTTCCTTGAGGCAGCAGCGGAGATCGGAACGGTCGTATTTGACAAGACAGGAACCATTACAAAGGGCGAGTTCAGGGTTGGCGAGATCATACCCGCGTCGGGTTCGGGAATTGGTGAGGGAGACCTGTTAGAGCTTGCAGCATGCGCGGAGTCTTTTTCCAATCATCCGATAGCAAGGTCGGTAATAGCTTGCTACGAGGAGAGAAACGGTAGGGAGCCTGACACTCTTTTCATAGACAAGGCACATACAAAAGAGATTGCAGGAAACGGCATAAGCACTATCTATAATGGTAAAGAGCTGCTTGTGGGCAATGACAAACTGATAGGAGCAGCTGCGTCTATTGGACTTATAGATGAGGCTGCGGGTACAGTGGTGTATGTCTCCTACGACGGAAAGTATGTCGGCGCGATCGTGATTGTGGACTCGATCAAGGACGGAGTAAAAGAGGGAATTGCTTCACTGTATGATATTGGCGTTAAGAGAGCCGTGATGCTGACCGGTGACAACAAAGATATCGCTCAGCACGTGGCAGATCAGGTTGGACTCAATGATGTCAAGGCCCAGCTCCTTCCGGCTGACAAAGTAAATGCAGTTGAAAAACTTATGTCAGAGGGGGATAATAGTACCAGGCTTGCGTTTGTGGGTGACGGTATCAACGACGCGCCTGTTCTTATGAGAGCAGATGTAGGCATAGCGATGGGAAGCCTTGGAAGCGACGCAGCGATAGAGGCGGCAGACATCGTTATCATGGACGATGACCTTAGGAAGATTTCTTCAGTGATGAAGATCGCGCGCAAGACTGTCAGGATTGTAAGGGAGAACATCGTTTTTGCCCTGGGAGTAAAGCTTATAATCCTTGTTCTGGGAGCACTGGGACTGACGACCATGTGGCTTGCGGTGTTTGGTGATGTGGGCGTTGCGGTCATTGCAATATTGAATTCTATGCGTACACTAAGTGAAAAATGATCATGCAGGTCGAATTTGTAGCGCGACTTGATATATCAGAGGCAGCAGATCAGACGGATCTGCTGCTTTTTGGAAATTGGAGGAAAAAGAGATGCCAAGAGCAGAGAGATATGTGGGAGAGCTTATGATGAAGCTTGTGGCAAGGGAGACCGGGGATATCAGCAAGGTTGACTACAAGCCTCAGAAGAGGGCCTTTAATCCTCTTCCTTTTCCGGATGAGCAGTTTCTTGTAAGGAAAAGCCCTGAATCCCAGGGTGTGTGCTCAGCCTTTTTTACTGAACTCATAAGGGATCTGTGGGAGGATGATTCGTGCAGGATGCACAGGCTCATGTTCTTAAGGCACGGAGCAGTCATTGCAGAGTGCGCCTTTGAGCCCTACGACATGGATATGTGGCACGTCTCATACTCCATGTGCAAGAGCATAACCGGAATGGCTATCGGAATTCTGATAGATGACGGAGTGCTCACTCTCGATGACAGGATAGGAGACATTTTCAGTGCTTACACAGGACTCTTTAACATGTTCAAAAAGAGCATAACCGTAAGAAACCTCCTTGAGATGTCAAGCGGAGTTGAGTTTAACGAGGCCGGGGCGGTCAGCGGCAACGACTGGAGAAGGGGATTCCTTGAGTCATCACTTAAATTCGATCCCGGTACCAGATTTGAATACAACAGCATGAACTCATATATGCTCTCTGCCATAGTCACTGAAAAGACAGGTAAGAGCCTCTTTGATTTCTGCAAGGAGAGGATATTTGACCCTATGGGAATTAAGAGGGTGTTCTGGGAGAGCTGTCCCCAGAGCATCACCAAGGGCGGCTGGGGGCTGTTTATGAGAGCGGAAGATATGGCTAAGCTTGGTCAGCTCTACCTTCAAAAGGGTGTCTGGAACGGACAGCAGATAGTCCCGGGAGAATGGGTGGAAGAGTCTTCTTCCCAAAAGATAAATACAGGCAAGGATGACCGGGAGTTCTATGGATATCAGATATGGATAAACGGTGACAGGAAAGGCGATTTTGCGTTCAACGGAATGCTTGGGCAAAACGTCTTTGTCTATCCGGACCTGGACATGGTAGTTGTGACCAATGCGGGTAACAGTGATATCTTCCAGACCAGCAGCATGGCCACCAAGATAAGAGAAGCGATGAAAAACAGGATAGTGGTATCTGATGATCCTCTTCCGGAAGATTTTGCGCAGCTTTCAAAGCTCAAGGCTATCTGCAAATCCGTATCGGGCCGCACGCCGGACTATCCCTATATCACGGGCGGAGGCTGGAAGATGCGCACCATGCGCATGACGAAAGGATCTGCCAGACCGGCAGCGGTATCCAAGATCACGGGAAGAGGTAAGTTTAGGGACTCTGTTTTTTCCTACAATATCAGAAATGAGAACCAGCTTATGCAGACCTGGTTCAAGAGGCTTGACGGCAGGATATATGAGCTTGATACGCAGGGGATTGGCATATTCCCGCTCATGATGCAGATAGTGCACAACAACTTCACGGACGGAATTAAGAAGGTGGGTTTTCGGTATACCGACGATGGAGCGTTCTTTATAGACGTCTATGAGGGAGAGGCTATCTTCAGGCTAAGATGCGGATTTGGAGGCAAAAGATATGTCTCGGATATCAACATGCACGGTGAGAACTACAAGATATCCATCAAGTCTTTCTTCACACGGGATGAGTACAACCATCTTGTCATAAGAAATGAGATCTATTTCCTTGAAGAAGCCTGCCAAAGGATATTCAACATCTATTTCAAGGATGAGACTTTTATCCATCCTCTTGCGCCTTCAAGGATCGAGATAAGAATGCATGAGACACCGGGAACGGACATGTTCATCACTACCATGCAGAATCTGAATCCGGAAGGTGCAGGCCTTGAGTCGGCCATCCTTTCAAAGATTGTGAAGGGAGGAGTTAAGGAGGCCATCACTCATGCAATCATAGCGACAATCCAGCCTGTTATAGGCGCAGTGCTGACGAACCCCGAATTTGTAATGCCGCAGGATGAAGGGAATACTGACTTTGAGGCGGATTATGCAGAAAAGGATGATACTGAAGTTTCTGCACCTGACGTCTGCAGTGATGCAGGTTACTTGGGGTAGAGGCATTCGCTGCGCTATGATATACTTGTATGTAAATTGAGTTGCTGAGCGCAAGCGTCCCCGAAGCTGATTGTACAATATGCACAGCCGGGCTGAGTCAGACATACTTCTGCCGGGCGACTCATCTAAAATATTCCTGGGCAAAAGCCAGACATCACAAATTATTGAGAGGTGAATATATGGGTAATGCAGTATATGAGAAGTTGCTTAAGTGCAAAGAGGCAGTCAGGAAGGTGACGGATTTTGAACCTGACGTAGCTCTTGTTCTGGGATCGGGACTTGGCGGATTTGCTGAGAACATCAGGGTTGAGACTGAGGTCTCCTACAGTGATATCCCGGGATTTCCTGTTTCGACTGTTCCGGGGCATGCCGGCAAGTTTATTTTCGGATACCTTGGAGATAAAAAAATAGTTTGCATGAAGGGAAGAGTTCATTTCTATGAGGGATATGACATCAGCGATGTTGTGCTTCCTGCAAGGCTTATGAAGCTCCTTGGGGCTAAGATTCTTTTTCTTACAAACGCAGCAGGCGGACTTGGAGACGGCTTTGCCGCAGGGGATCTCATGCTGATCACGGATCACATCTCAGCCTTTGCGCCCAATCCGCTTATAGGTGCCAATATCGATGAACTGGGTCCGAGATTTCCCGATATGTCTTCGGTTTACAAAAAGGATCTTCAGGATGTGATAAGGAGCGTTGCTTCTGAGAACGGTATTGATCTCAAGGAAGGCGTTTACTGCCAGATGACAGGCCCTTCTTTCGAGTCGCCGGCTGAGATAAGAATGCTTAAGACCCTAGGCGTATCAGCCGTTGGCATGAGCACCGTCAATGAGGCAATCGCTGCCAACCATATGGGGCTCAGAGTGTGCGGAGTATCCTGCATCAGCAATCTTGCTGCCGGAATAGGTGATTCGGCTCTGTCCCACGAGGAAGTTCAGGAAGCAGCTGACAAGGCAGCACCTCTTTTCACCAGGCTCGTATCTGAATCAATTAAGAGGTTTGAAGTATGAACATAAGATTTTTTAATGCCCGTATCCTCACCATGGAAGAGGGAAAAGACATTTTTCAAGGAGAACTGTGGGTAAAAGGGGACAGGATATCTTTTGTCGGAACAGGTGATGAAGCAAAAGAATACCAAAAAGCTCATCCTGAAAAAGCACCGTCCTGGGACAGGGAGATCGACTGTGAGCAAAACCTGCTGATGCCGGGATTTAAGGATGCCCACACGCACTCCGCCATGACTCTTATGAGATCCAAGGCGGACGACCTTCCGCTGCAGGACTGGCTGAATACACAGATATTTCCGATAGAAGCCAGGATGACAGCTGAAGATATCTATCATCTTAGTAAGATTGCCATTATGGAGTATCTCACCAGCGGTATTACGGCTGTATTTGAGATGTATCTTACACCATACTCAGTTGCCGACTCCTTCAGGGACTGCGGAATGAGATGCGTTCAGACGAGCTGTGTCAACAACTTCAGCCAGTCGGTTGAAATGCTTGAGGACTACTACAGGGACCTCAACGGACGCGATGAGTACAATTCATTTATTCTCGGAGTGCACGCTGAGTACACCTGTTCAAAAGAACTGCTTGAAAAGGCAAGTAAACTTGTTCATAAATATAAGGCTCCTTTCTGGGCACATCTGAGTGAAACAAAGAGCGAGGTAGAGGAGTGCAGGGAGCGCTATGGGATGTCACCTGTCGGGTTTATGGACTCTCTTGGCCTTTTTGACTACGGCGGAGGCGGATATCACCTTGTCTGGACCGATGACAAAGACATGGAGATCATGAAAAAGAGAGGTCTGTACGCCGTTACCAATCCCGGTTCAAATTCCAAGCTAGCAAGTGGAATAGCGCCGATTGCAAGATATCTTGAAAAAGGAATTCCGGTTGCGATAGGAACTGACGGACCTGCCAGCAACAACTGCCTTGACATGTTCAGGGAGATGTTCCTTACGACAGCTCTGGGTAAGCTCAGGGACATGGACGCATCGAGTATTGATGCTGCGCAGGTTCTTAAGATGGCTACTGTAAACGGCGCTCATGCCATGGGGCTTGAGGATGCGGACATTCTCGCATCGGGTAAGCTCGCGGATATAGTGATGCTCGATATGCAGCAGCCCAACATGCAGCCTGTCAACAACATAGTCAAGAACATAGTATACAGCGCAAGCAAATCAAACGTTGCGATGACTATGATAGGCGGTATTATCCGATATGAGAGGGGCAGCTTTAATATCGGAGCAAATCCGGGGGACATATACAGGAAGGCAGAAGAAATTTCTAAGAGGTTATATAGCTAAGTATGGATCAGTACATGATATTAGTTGCAATCCTTGCGTTTATCGTGGCGGCATATCTTCTGGGGCTGCGCGATAAGAGGAATGCAAAAAAGAATCTCATTGATAAACTAAGAAAGAACTATGGAAGTGTACCGGACAGGGAGTATAAGGCCGATGCTCTCGACCATGTCACAGGGTACTACAGAAATCATAGACAGGATTTCCAGATTGATGACATTACCTGGAACGACCTTAATATGGACGGCGTATACAAGAGGGTCAACTACTGCCTCAGCGCAGCAGGAGAGGAGTATCTGTATTATATGCTAAGGTCTCCGAGGCAGCAGGATGACTTTGAATGCTTTGAAAAACAGGTATCGCGTCTGATGCAGGATGATGAGCTTCGAAGGTCACTGCAGCTTGCCTATTATGACATAGGCAGCAACAGCAGATATTCCATCTATGACTACATCGACTATCTTAAGAATGTCGGAAACACAGACAACAAAAGAGACATTCTGATGCTGATTCTGATGGCCGCTTCGGTTGTGCTTTGCTTTGTCAGCTTTTCAATCGGATTTGTCAGTCTTGTGGTCCTCATGCTCATCCAGATCCTTACATATTTCAAAGTTAAGGGAGACATTGATCCTTATCTTGTTACCTACGGATATATCATGAGAGTCATAAGGTCAGCCGGCTCTTTTGCGGGAATCAAAGACGAGGCATTCGCCAAAGATCTTAGTGACCTAAGTAAGGCAGCCGGTGAGTTCTCGTCATTCCAGGCTGGAGCCTACATCCTTCTGTCACCCAACAGGATGAACTCGGGCGGCAACCCGGCGGATCTTATTCTTGATTACATCAGAATGATAACTCATGTCGACATAATAAAGTTTAACCAGATGTATAAACAGATCACGCAAAAGAGGAAATATCTCGACAGGATCCTTGAGATAACAGGAAGGATAGAAGCTGAGATTTCTGTTGCCTGTTTCAGGGCGTCTTTTGAAGGCAGGTATGCGGTACCTGAGTTTGGAAAAGAGGGATATGAGGCATCCGATCTCATCCATCCGCTTATTGATGAGGCAGTCCCCAACAGCATCAAGGCTGACAGGGGCGTACTGCTGACCGGATCCAATGCATCCGGTAAATCAACTTTCCTCAAGACCTGTGCCATCAATACCGTACTTGCACAGTCTCTGCACACAGCTTTGGGTAGCGGATACAGTGCGCCGTTTTACAGGATCTATACATCAATGGCTCTTCGCGATGATATCTTCCAGGGCGAGAGCTACTACATGGTGGAGATAAAGTCCATAAAAAGGATCCTTGACGCAGCATCAGAAGAGGGGAGCGAGGTCCTTTGTTTTGTCGATGAGGTGCTCCGCGGTACCAATACCGTTGAGAGGATCGCGGCATCCACGCAGATACTTCGGAAACTTTCTGAGCGCGGAGTGTGCTGTTTTGCTGCAACTCATGACATTGAGCTGACAGCTCTTTTAAATGATGATTACTATATCTGCCACTTTGAAGGAAATATATCGGATAACGACGTGAAATTTGATTACAAACTCAAGGAAGGACCGGCTACCACAAGGAACGCCATTAAACTTCTGGGAGTTTTGGGATACGATGAGATGATCGTTACAAGGGCACAGAAGATGGCGGATGGATTTATGAAGAACGGAAGCTGGGAGAAGACAATATGAAGGTGAGCATTTACTCGGACGGATCAGCGAGGGGCAATCCGGATGGCCCGGGCGGTTACGGCGTTGTCATGCGCTATGTGGATCCGAAGGGCGTTGCCCATGAAAAAGAGATAAGCGCAGGATATGACAAGACCACCAATAACCGCATGGAACTGATGGGGGCAATTGTTGGCCTTGAGAGTCTGAACAGACCCTGCGAGGTTTCCATGTACTCAGATTCCAAGTATGTGATAAGCGGCTTTACTGAAGGCTGGATCGACAACTGGATCAGAAACGGATGGAAGACCGCAGCCAAAAAGCCGGTTAAGAACGTAGAGCTCTGGCAGCGCCTCATAGAGGCAGCCAAGCCGCACAGGGTCAGCTGGATATGGGTGAAGGGGCACAACGGACACCCTGAAAATGAGAGGTGTGATGAGCTGGCCACAACTGCAGCAGATCAGGCTCCGGAATTTCTTTTACACGATGATGGGAAAAGTCTTTTTACTTAACGTAAACTTTTATAAAAAAAAGATTCTGTGTTATTTCGTAAATGAAGTTTTAGGTTTATACTATTAAGTGATAGTAAATATTACTAATGATAACAAGGGGGCAGTATGAGCGACAAAAAGAGACTTGTGACACGTAGTGATTTTGACGGACTGGTTTGCGCTATGATCCTTAAGGAGTGCGGACTTATTAATGAGATCAAGTTTGTTCATCCCAAGGATGTTCAGGACGGCAAGATTGAACTGTCAGGGAATGATATAACCACCAATCTGCCATATGACTCAAGAGTATTTATGTGCTTTGACCACCATGAGTCTGAGCTGATCAGAAACGCTTCTATGAAGGAAAACAACAACTGGCACATCGACGGCTTTGCCAAGTCAGCTGCCAGGGTTGTATATAATTACTACAAGGACGCAGGATACGCGCTTGAGAGGATCTCAGACGAGATCATGACTGCTGTTGATAAGGGCGATTCAGCTGACTTTACCAAGGAAGAGATACTTGATCCCAAGGACTGGGTTCTCATGAACTTCCTGATGGATGCAAGGACAGGACTTGGAAGATTCCATGACTTCAGAATTTCAAACTACGACCTGATGATGGAACTCATCGACTACTGTGTAAACCATGATATCAAGGATGTGCTTGAGCTTCCCGATGTCAAGGAGAGAGTAGACCTCTACAATGAGCAGGCTGAGCTCTTCAAGAACCAGCTTAAAGAGATATCCCACATGGAAGGCAAGGTTGTTGTTGTGGATCAGAAGGCGGCAGGAGATGTGATCTATGCAGGAAACCGCTTCATGATCTACGCTATGTATCCGGAAGCTGAGATCTCTGTTCACATTGCCTGGGGCTTCAAGAAGCAGAACACTGCAGTTATGATAGGCAAGTCCATCATCAATAAGGCATCCGACTTCAATATCGGAGATCTGTGTCTTGAGTACGGCGGAGGCGGACACGCCAATGCAGGAACCTGCCAGCTTGACAACGACAAGGTAGATGAACTTCTTCCGGAGATCATCAAAAAACTGAATGCATAAAAGATTAAGGGCTGCCGGATGGCAGCCCATTTAAGTCATACATTTTTGAATCTTCGATTCAAAAATGCATGAAAAATACCAGGAATACTGAGTACATAGAACACATTGCACAATCATAGTGTTCGTAAAGTAAAGAGGGCTCGGTCAAGGGAGGATAACTATATGCTAAAATAGCCGGATTCACTTTTGTTTTGATTTTTTTCTAAGATCACGAGTCTTGGTCTTAAGGGTAGCTGTAAGCCTCTTTTTAATGGCGGCATGATCTGCTTCTTCATTCTTTCCCGAAGTGAAGCTATGTATTGCAAGCATAAGTCTTCTCTGGTTAAGTGACATTCTTTCTGCGTATGCTTTGGCGAGTCTTTCGTAGCGAAGCTCTGCAGATTCTTTTTCCTCGCTGAGCTTCTGGCTGATCATCATTGGCGCTGATGCTATTTTTTCATAGTTTAGCTGAGCCCTCTCATTAAATTCTGTGTGCATCTTCTCTACATCCTTAAGCAGGGCGGACAGGCTTGCTTCTGTCAGGGCATAATCTGCACCAAAAAGAGCAGCAAGCACTATGGCGAGCACTTCATATATAAGAGGATTGGCAACTGCATGTAAGCCTTCGATGGCGGGGATCAGATACTTCACTATAAGTACTCCTGCCAGACCAAAGGCGATGCTGACAGGGACACAGATGCGTCCCTGAATATTGAGCGGCATGTCGCTGTAGTCCCACCAGCGCGCATTGAAGCGCTTTTCAAGAATCCAGGATGTGCCGAATTCTGCTACGGCGCTTCCTAAATAGCATATGATAAAAACTCCCCATACGGGAAAATCCGGAGAAGAGAGTACCTTGAAGCAGCTGAACAGTATTGATGTGGCAACGACACACGATCCGTAGATCGGGCATACAGGACCAAAGAGAAAGCCTCTGTCAGCCCACTTCTTTTCCTTGGCTGAGCAGTATATTGACTCCCAAATCCACCCCAGGAAACTGTAAAAAATAAATTCGACAAAATATTGGGAAATAAGCATGACTAAACGAAAGCTCCTTGATAGTTTTTATGACACCATAAGTATAACATATTGTGTACACCCCCCTTAACTTTGAAAATAGAAATTCAGGAATATCCCTATTTGCTAGCGAAAAGTGTAATGAGAAATGTTATACTTGACTAAACACAATTTAATTGGAAAGGAGATTTCAGATGGCAAAAATACTGATACTAAACGGCAGCGCCAAGGCAAATGGATGTACAGCGACTGCACTTGATGAGATGATAAAAGTCTTTGATGAAGAGAAAATAGAGACAGAGGTAATTCAGATTGGCAATTTGGATATCAGAGGATGTGTTTCCTGTGGATACTGCGAAAAGAATGGAAAGTGCGTTTTTAATGACCTCGTAAACGAAGTCGCAGAAAAGTTTAAAGAAGCAGACGGACTTGTTGTCGGAAGCCCTGTCTACTACGCATCGCCGAATGGAACAATCCTCTCGTTTATGGACAGGCTGTTTTACAGTACCTCTTTCTCCAAGCAGATGAAGGTGGGCGCAGCTGTTGTGAGCTGTAGAAGAGGAGGCAACACAGCGACCTTTGATGTCCTCAACAAGTACTTTACCATAAGCGGAATGCCTGTTGCTTCAAGCACATACTGGAACCAGGTTCATGGCTTTACGGCCGAAGATGTCAAAAAGGACCTTGAGGGACTTCAGACAATGAGAAATCTGGCAAAAAATATGTCCTTTATGATAAAAGCATTTGCGGATGCAAAAGAAAAATATGGTCTTCCTGAGATGGAAAGCGGCGCCTTTACAAGTTTCCCTGATGGAAAATGAAGCCCTGAAGTCATGTATTCTTAGATGAAATCA
>CAMNEA010000030.1 GCA_946536145.1 uncultured Butyrivibrio sp. | reverse complement strand
AGAGCATCTGCCTTACAAGCAGAGGGTCATAGGTTCGAGCCCTATAGGCCCCATTTTTAAACTAATTTCACAATTCGTGTGAACGCCGATGTGGCTCAATTGGCAGAGCAGCTGATTTGTAATCAGCAGGTTAACGGTTCGAGTCCGCTCATCGGCTCTATGGATGGCTTCCCGAGTGGCCAAAGGGGACAGACTGTAAATCTGCTGCAACTTGCTTCGGTGGTTCGAATCCACCGCCATCCATTTTTTCTTTTCTAATTCGTACGCGGTGCGGATTTATAATGACGCGGGGTGGAGCAGTCTGGAAGCTCGTCGGGCTCATAACCCGAAGGTCATAGGTTCAAATCCTATCCCCGCTACTATATGCCTAGATAGCTCAGTTGGTAGAGCAGAGGACTGAAAATCCTCGTGTCGTTGGTTCGATTCCGACTCTAGGCATCTTTTTTTATTAATCCTGACGTCTAAAACGTTGGGATTTTTTAATATTTATGATATCTTAAACGCATAATAAGAAACCTGCACTTGCTGCGGTTTTGAATTGTCATAGAATTTCGGTCTCATATATAATTGTTTACGTAGATTTTTTACGTTTTTAATTCTTTATTTTTTATTATGTGTTATTATGAAGAAAATCAAGTAACAATATTTTTGGAGTAATTATTGAAATGCACAGATTATCAGAGAAAGACAGAGAAATAATAAAGAAGATACTTGATGTCAAAGGATATGACCCGGATACCTTTGATCCGGAGCTTCTCAATAAACTTGAAAAGAGTGAAGAGTACCGCAGCCTGCTATATCAAAATGGAGGAGATATTCTTCTTTCAGAGAAGTTTACTATGCTCAAGGAGTTTATTCAGCATGGCAATGTCACAGTTTATGAGCATTGTGTGCATGTAGCCCTTTGCGCTATCAAGCTGAATCGGAAACTTGGTATCAATGCCAGGGAGAGAGAACTGATAAGGGGGGCACTGCTCCACGACTATTTTCTTTACGACTGGCACAATGCAGATGCTCCGGGAAATATACATCCCAAGCTGCATGGTTTCTATCATCCGGGGATAGCCCTTAAGAATGCTACACGTGATTTCACGCTCTCTGAGAGAGAGAAGGATATAATAAGAAAGCATATGTGGCCGCTTACTATCAACCCGCCGAGATGCAGAGAGGCCTGGGTTGTATGCCTGGCAGATAAGTATTCATCAACGCTTGAGACGCTAAAGCTTAGAAAAGGAAAGATTAGAGTGAACTATGCCTGATTTATATAGCGAGCTTGAGAAGTTGGCAGGAAGTGATATATATCCCTTCCACATGCCGGGGCATAAAAGGAATGTAGAAAGCACCCCCCTAAAGGGTGCTTTTCGTTGTGATATAACTGAAATAGATGGTTTTGACAATCTGCACGATGAGAATGGCATTATACTAAAAGCAGAGGAGAGAGCCAACAACTTATACGGAGCAGATAAGACATATTTTCTTGTAAACGGAAGTACCTGCGGAGTATGCAGCGCAGTTTCAGCAGCTGTTCCGGTGGGAGGAAAAATACTTGCAGCCAGGGGGAGCCATAAATCTTTTTATCATGCTGCATACTTAAGGCAACTGAACATAGAATATCTTCCCGTCAGGATGATCAAAAAATACGGCATCTATGACGGATATTTGGCAGAGGATATAGAAAATGCCATTGCAAATAGCGAAAAGGGGACCGTGTCAGCAGTTTTTATCACATCTCCGACATACGAAGGCGTATGCTCAGACATAGAGGGTATATCAAAAGTGTGCCATGAGGCTGGGATTGTGCTCATAGTGGATGCGGCTCATGGAGCACACTTTGGATTTGATAAGAGGCTGCCTCGTAGCGCTGTGCAGTGCGGAGCGGATATTGTCATTCACAGTGTTCACAAGACACTGCCCTCAATGACGCAGACAGCTCTTTTGCATGTAAAGGGAGACCGGGTTGACAGAGAGCTGTTAAAAAGATTTCTGAGGATATATCAGTCCAGCAGCCCATCCTATGTGCTTTTGTCTTCGATTGATCTGTGCATGAAGGAGATGGAGGAGCACGGTGGAGAGTTTGCCGATAATCTTTTAAAATACAGGAAAATGCTGGAAAATTCCCTAAGTGGATGCCGCAATATCGCTATAGCAGGGCTTGATGAGCTAAAGGATCCGGCGAAAGCCTTGATTTATCTGCAAACAGAGGATATGACAGGCCAGCAGTTATATGATATACTTCGTGAGGAGTATCATCTGCAGATGGAGATGGCAGGAGAGAGATATGCTCTGGCAATATTGTCAGGCTGGGATAAAAAAGAGGGAATAGACAGACTGATAAGTGCGCTTTTGGATATAGACAGGCGCATCAGTCAGTGCCGGGAAAATACAGCCGATCGATCCGGTGAAAAAGAGACTAAAGCAGATGCTCCGGATATAGAAGACAAACTGCCGCACAGAGCAATGAAGATAAGTGATGCATGGGATAAAGAGAAGGAGAGCGTACCGCTGTGCCGCGCAGAGGGGAGAATCAGCGGAGAGTTTATTGCTCTTTATCCACCCGGGATTCCGCTGATTGTTCCCGGAGAGATATTTGACAGAAAGAGGATAGATGAATTTAATAAATATCTGGACTATGGGATGAACCTTCAGGGAGTTTTAACTAAGGAAAGAGTCGGAAAAAAGGGTATAATAGATGGGAGAGAAGTTATATGCGTAAGACAAAGATAATATGTACAATCGGACCTGCAAGTGAGAGCGAGGATAAGTTAAGGGAGCTGATGCTCGCAGGAATGAATGTTGCCAGGTTTAATTTTTCGCACGGCTCACATGATGAGCACCGGAGAAAATTCGAGAGAATCAGGAAGCTCAGGGATGAACTGGATCTTCCGATAGCTACCATGCTTGATACAAAGGGACCAGAGATCAGGCTTAAGGACTTTGCAAACGGAAAAGAGGAGCTCAAGAGCGGGCAGACCTTTACGCTTACATCAAGAGAAGTTGTCGGTACTGAGTCTGAGGTGTCAATAACCTATAAAGAGCTCACCAAGGACTGCAAAAGTGGTATGACGATTCTTCTTGATGATGGGCTTATAGAACTTAAGGTCGAGAGTGTAACAGATACTGATATAGTATGCACGGTTGTGAACGGAGGCCCTGTCTCGGATAAAAAAGGTGTGAATGTGCCCGGAGCTGAACTTAGCATGCCTTATCTAAGTGAGCAGGACAGGAGCGATATCATATTTGGCTGTGAACAGGGATTTGATTTTATAGCAGCTTCTTTTGTCAGAACGGCAAAGGATGTCGAGGCAATAAGGGAGATACTGAGAGAAAAGAACAGCCCTATCAAGATAATAGCAAAGATCGAGAGTACG
Organism: uncultured Butyrivibrio sp.; assembly: GCA_946536145.1. GTDB lineage: Bacteria > Bacillota > Clostridia > Lachnospirales > Lachnospiraceae > Butyrivibrio. The sequence continues at coordinate 27,928 of CAMNEA010000030.1, read as the reverse complement.
CAGGGAATAAGCAATCTTGACGAGATCCTTGCTGCAGCTGATGGCATAATGGTGGCTCGTGGTGATATGGGAGTTGAGGTTCCTTTTGAGGAGGTTCCGGCAATTCAGAAAAAGATGATCAAGAGAGCCGAAGCAGAAGGTAAATTCGTGATCACTGCGACACAGATGCTGGATTCAATGATCCATCATCCAAGACCGACAAGAGCGGAGGCTACAGACGTTGCCAATGCCATATATGATGGAACGACAGCTATTATGCTATCCGGTGAGACTGCGGCCGGCGATTATCCGGTGGAAGCACTTAAGACCATGGTCAGAATTGCCGAAAAAACTGAAGAGGACATTGATTATATAGGGAGACTCAGGAAGAGAGACTACGCTTATACCGACGATACCACAGCAATCTCTCACGCGACTTGTAACATTGCGGTTGAGGTCAATGCTGATGCGATCCTTACTGTAACAATGTCTGGATTTACCGCGAGCATGGTTTCTATGTATAAGCCAAACTGCCCGGTGATCGCATGCACAATAAATCCTACGGTATGCAGACAGTCAAATCTGATGTTTGGAGTACTCCCGCTTCATATACGGCAGGAGGATACAGCGGATGAGCTGTTCAGGGAAGCCATCAATTCGGCGAAGAGAGCGGGATTTTTAAAGGAAGGTAATAAGGTTGTTCTGACTGCAGGTGTTCCTCTTGGAATTCCGGGCAGAACAAACATGATAAGAGTTGAGGAAATCTGATCTCACAGGAAAAGAGTGCTTATGGGCAGGATATTTTTACTGATGGGAAAGAGCACATCAGGCAAGGATACAATATACAAGAATCTAATAACGGATACAGGACTTGGTCTTAAGAAGATCATCCCCTACACAACAAGACCCATGAGAGACGGGGAGAGTGACGGAGTACAGTATTTTTTTAAGGATGAGGACGGTTACAGATCCCTTAAGGATAATGGACGTATCATTGAGGAGCGAACCTACCACACCAATTATGGGGAGTGGCGCTACTTTACCGCAGATGATGGGCAGATCGACCTTTCATCAGGCAACTACCTTGTGATAGGGACACTGGAGTCCTACTGCTATATCAGGGATTATTTCGGCAAGGAAAATGTAGTTCCGATCCTGATCGATGTCGATGCCAAGATAAGGCTTGAAAGAGCAATGCACAGGGAGGAAAAACAGGAATTTCCCAGATATGATGAAATGTGCAGGCGTTTTCTTGCGGACGAGGAGGACTTTAGTCCTGAAAAGCTCGAAGCTGCCGGGATAAAAGACAAGTTTTATAACAACGAAGCTCTAAAGGACTGTATAAGTAATATCAGGGAGTATATTCTGGCCCACATCGGGTAGCCGGAGGAAATACTATGGATATCAAGATAAGCAATGTTACACCTGCGGCTCAGACGCAGACAGCTGATCAGGTTCAGGAGGCAGGCGGCGACTTCAAATTTGTCCTTACCAGCAAGCTTGAGGACACCGAACTTGCCGAGCGGCTCAATCTGATGATGCAGGACATAATACAGCAGGGAGAGCGCATTTCCAAAAAGAATGATATAAAAGACATGCAAAGATACAGGATCCTCATAAAGGACTTCCTCAATGAGGTTGTTACAAGATCGCATGTCTTTTCCAGGGAGAACTTTTTGGACAGAAGGGGACGGCATCGCGTATACGGTATAATCAGACAGGTGGACAAGGAGCTTGATGAACTTGCCCAGGAACTTGTAAAAGATGAGACGAACAACATAGATATTCTGGCGAAGATAGGACAGATACAGGGACTTCTTCTGGATATCTTCACCTAAGGAGCACAGATGGCGGACTTTGCCGATATTATAGATCAAAAGCAGATGAAGGATCATATGCAGCATGCACTTGAGACTTCTAAGGTTTCCCATGCATATATTATTTCAGGGGAGAACGGCTCAGGAAAAGAGTTTATTGCAAGAATCTTTGCAAAAGCCCTTATGTGTGAAAACAAAAAGCGAGATTCTCAGTTCATAGAGTCCTGTAACGAGTGTACTTCGTGCATAAAGGCACAGTCCGGAAATCACCCTGATATTATAACGGTAACTCACGAGAAGCCCTCGAGCATCGGTGTAGATGACATAAGAGGTAAGCTGAGGGACGATGTTGTTATAAGACCGTACGAAAGCAGGTACAAGATATATATTATTCCTGATGGCGAAAAAATGACGCCGGCTGCTCAAAATGCTCTGCTTAAGACGCTTGAGGAGCCGCCTTCTTATATAGTTATCATTATTCTGACTAACAATCTCAATGCGTTTTTGCCTACGATCATTTCAAGATGCATCGTTCTTCCCATGAAACCTGTAAGTGATGACTCGATCAGGAAGTTCCTTATGGAGAACTGTCGTGTCGTGGACTACAAGGCCTCTGTCTGCGCATCTTTTGCCAGGGGTAATGTGGGAAAGGCAATCGCGCTGGCTTCAAATGACAGATTTGAAACTCTCGCGTCAGGTACGATCGACCTGATATCCAAACTGCCCCGTCTTGAAACAGGAGAAATGATGGACAGGGTTCATGCTCTTTTAGAGCCCGCAGATGATGACAAGTCGGCCAAGAAGGGAATAGACCCCGGGCAATATGAGGACTTTATGGACATCCTGATCTATCTCTTTAGGGATATACTGGTCTATAAGGCCACTTCGGACGATGGTCACTTGATTTTCACGGATAAGGTATCGTATATTAGTAGTGTTACAAAAAGCTGTGGATATGAGGACATCAGCGGCATAATAAAGGAGCTTGAGTGCGCAAAGAGCAGGATTGCTTCCAATGTAAATATAGAACTGGCCCTGGAGTTGATGCTTCTGGGCATTAAGGAGCATTTATGACAAAAGTTATCGGCGTAAGATTCAGAACTGCCGGAAAGATATATTTCTTTTCTCCCGGAAGGTATTTGATCAAAAAGGGAGACCATGTAATTGTGGAGACTGCAAGGGGAGTTGAATATGGCACCGTGGTATCAGGACCTCAGGAAGTTGAGGACGACAAGGTGATCAAGCCTCTTAAGACTGTCCTTAGAACTTCGAGCACCAAGGACGACGAGCAGGAGCGCTCCAACAGGGAGAAAGAGAAAGAGGCATTTAAGGTATGCCTGGAGAAGATAAGAAAGCACGGTCTCGAGATGAAGCTTATCGATGCGGAGTACACTTTCGACAACAATAAGATACTCTTTTACTTTACGGCCGACGGAAGGATTGATTTCAGGGAACTGGTAAAAGATCTGGCAGCAGTGTTTAAGACCAGAATTGAGCTTAGGCAGATCGGTGTCAGGGATGAGACTAAGATAATCGGAGGCTACGGCATCTGCGGAAGACCGCTGTGCTGCCACTCCTACCTCTCAGATTTCGTGCCTGTATCTATCAAAATGGCCAAGGAGCAGAGCCTGTCACTGAATCCTACCAAGATCTCCGGAGTGTGCGGAAGGCTTATGTGCTGCCTCAAGAATGAGGAGGATGTTTATGAGGAACTCAATCGTAAGATGCCGGGACTTGGAGACTTCTGTGTAGCCAAGGACGGACTTGCGGGTGAGGTCTCAGCAGTCAACATCTTAAGGCAGACTGTCAAGATACTCGTCGATGTGGATGATGAAAAAGAGGTTCATGAGTATAAGCTTGAGGAACTCGAATCAATCAGGAAAAAACAAAAGAAAAAGAACAATAACAAGAAAAATTCTCAGGAAGATGCAGACATGAAAGAGCTGGAGAAACTTGAGAAGATTGAGAAGCAGGAAGGAAAATCCAAACTTGGGGACAATTGATCTCAAAGAAGGCGAGAGACTGGATGATCTGCAGCGAAACGGACTTAAGATCATTCAGGATCCTGAGCGGTTTTGCTTTGGTATGGACGCAGTACTTCTCTCCGGCTTTGCAGGAGCTCCGGATGGTGGAAGGGTGCTTGATCTTGGGACAGGGACAGGTATAATTCCCATACTGATGTCAGCAAAGACAAAGGCGTCGGAACTCATAGGCCTGGAGATCCAGGCAGAGAGCGCTGATATGGCCGAAAGGAGTGTCAGGCTAAATAACCTTCAGGACAGGGTGAAAATTGTACATGGCGATATTAAGGAGGCAGGGCAGGTTTTTGACGCTGCCTCTTTTGACGTGGTCACAAGTAATCCTCCGTATATGATAAACAGCCATGGGCTTCAGAATCCGGATGCGCCAAAGGCAATCGCAAGGCATGAGGTTTTGTGCGATCTTGAGGACGTGGTTAAGGCTGCGGCGAGGTGTCTTAAGTCCGGTGGGAAATTTTATATGGTTCACAGACCTTTCAGGCTGACAGAGATAATGGTTGTCATGCATGATTACAAAATCGAGCCAAAGAGAATGCAGCTTGTGTATCCTTTTGTGGACAAGGAGCCAAGTATGGTGCTCATCGAAGGAGCAAGGGGAGGACGCAGCAGGATCACTGTGGAAAAGCCCCTCATCATTTATGAGAGCCCGGGGAAATATACATCGGAGATTTACGATATTTATGGGTACTAGGTGAGTTATGAGTCATTGGGGACGTTACAGATTGACTCACTTTGAAAAAGCGAGTCAATCTGTAACGTCCCCAATGACTCATTGAGAGGACAGAGAGCATGGCGGGAACTTTATATTTATGTGCAACACCGATAGGTAATCTTGATGATATGACTTTCAGGGTTCTTGAGACCCTGAAAAATGTTGACCTGATAGCAGCAGAGGACACCAGGAACAGTATTAAGCTCCTCAATCACTTTGGCATACACACCGAGATGACGAGCTATCATGAATACAATAAATATGACAAGGCGCAGTGGCTAATAGAGAAAATGCAGGAAGGAACTAACGTTGCCCTTATAACCGATGCCGGAACGCCCGCAATATCAGATCCGGGGGAGGTTCTGGTTTCGGAGTGTCACAAGGCAGGGATCAGAGTCACGTCGCTTCCCGGGCCGGCGGCATGCATAACGGCGCTGACTTTATCAGGACTGTCAACCAGGAGATTCTGCTTTGAGGGGTTCCTGCCATCATCTGATGATAAAAAGGCAAGAAAGAGGATCTTAGAGGACCTTGTGGATGAGAGCAGGACTATGATCATATACGAAGCACCTCATCACCTGAAGGTTGTCCTTAAGGATCTGTACGAAGCGCTTGGAGACAGGCGCATTACCATTTGCAGGGAGCTCACCAAGAAGTTTGAGGAGGCAGTTCCCACCACTTTGTCTGAGGCGATATCTTTTTATTATGAAAATGATCCAAGAGGTGAGTATGTACTGGTGATCGAAGGCAGGAGCCTCAAGGAGCAGGACGAGGAAAAGAGAATCTCCTGGCAGGAGATGAGCATCGAGGAGCACATGAAGATCTATGAGGATCAGGGAATGCCAAGGAAGGATGCCATGAAAAAAGTGGCTTCTGATAGAGGAATTGGGAAAAGAGATGTCTATCAGGCTCTTCTTGAAGCAGAAAGATAAGAAGACCGGCTGGCAAAATGTTCATAGAGTTTTCTAACAGATTTGAGCTTTAAGACATAATATACTAAATATCGCTGTTTTTAGACTTATTTAATAATAAATTCTGCTAAAAAACTTGTTAAAGGTTTGACTTTGTAGTATAAATGTAGTATCGGCGCTAATTTGCAGACAATTTGAAGTAAAAACTTCAGATGGCTGCAAGTGTATGTAGATGTAATAAAAATTTAAAGAAAAGAGGTTAACTAAATGGCAAACATCGATTTAACCAAGTATGGCATCACAGGAACTACAGAGATCGTTCACAACCCGTCTTATGAAGACCTGTACACTGAGGAAATGAAGCCTGAGCTTACAGGATATGAGAAGGGCGTTGAGACCGAACTCGGTGCTGTAAACGTTATGACAGGTATTTATACAGGACGTTCTCCTAAAGATAAGTACATTGTTATGGACGAGAACTCCAAGGACACTGTATGGTGGACAACTGATGAGTACAAGAACGACAACCATCCTATGAGCGAGGAAGTTTGGGCTAAGGTTAAGGAAATCGCTAAGAACGAGCTCTGCAATAAGAGACTGTTCGTAGTTGACGCTTTCTGCGGAGCCAACAAGGATTCCAGAATGGCAGTTCGTTTCATCGTTGAGGTTGCATGGCAGGCTCACTTCATCAAGAACATGTTCATCCAGCCTTCAGCTGAAGAACTTGAGAACTTCGAGCCCGATTTCGTTGTTTACAATGCTTCACTGGCCAAGGTTGATGACTATCAGGCACTTGGACTTAACTCAGAGACCTGCGTAGCATTCAATATCACAAGCCGTGAGCAGGTTATCATCAATACATGGTACGGCGGAGAGATGAAGAAGGGTATGTTCTCAATGATGAACTACTACCTTCCTCTTAAGGGCATGGCTTCAATGCACTGCTCAGCCAACACAGATATGGAAGGAAAGAACACAGCAATCTTCTTCGGACTTTCCGGAACAGGCAAGACCACTCTTTCAACAGATCCCAAGAGACTCCTCATCGGTGATGACGAGCACGGCTGGGATGACAACGGCGTATTCAACTTCGAGGGCGGCTGCTATGCCAAGGTTATCGGACTTGATAAGGACGCTGAGCCTGACATCTACAATGCTATCAAGAGAAATGCTCTTCTTGAGAACGTTACTGTTGATGGCGAAGGCAAGATCGACTTCGACGACAAGAGCGTAACTGAGAACACACGTGTATCTTATCCTATCGATCACATCGAAAACATCGCTCTCAAGGTCAACAAGATTTCTGCAGGTCCTGATGCTAAGAACGTTATCTTCCTTTCAGCTGATGCGTTCGGAGTACTTCCTCCTGTATCAATCCTTACACCTGAGCAGACACAGTACTACTTCCTTTCAGGCTTCACAGCTAAGCTTGCAGGAACAGAGAGAGGTATCACGGAGCCTACACCTACATTCTCAGCATGCTTCGGACAGGCATTCCTTGAGCTGCATCCTACAAAGTACGGCGAGGAACTCGTTAAGAAGATGCAGAAGTCAGGAGCTAAGGCTTACCTTGTAAATACAGGCTGGAACGGAACAGGCAAGAGAATCTCCATCAAGGATACTCGTGGAATCATCGACGCTATCCTTAACGGTGATGTAAACAAGGCTGAGACCAAGAAGATCCCGATCTTCGATTTCGAAGTTCCTACATCTCTTCCGGGAGTTGACACAGGAATTCTTGATCCAAGAGATACATATGCTGATGCTTCCGAGTGGGAGACAAAGGCAAAAGACCTTGCAGAGAGATTCATCAAGAACTTCAAGAAGTATGAAGGCAACGATGCCGGCAAGGCTCTTGTAGAAGCTGGTCCTAAGCTTTGATTAAATTGAATCAGTAAATTTTCAGGCGCTGTGTCCTTGGACACAGCGCCATTTTTAGCTGCTCTTACTTTGAATGTATTCCCTTGGACTGTGTCCGTCGACTTTTTTAAAGACCTTGGAAAAATAGTATGCGGACTCAAATCCAAGGGCATCTGCAACCTCGTAAATCTTCATATCTCCTGAGAGCAGCATCTCCTTGGCTCTGTCGATCTTCCTGGTGTAGACATACTCGGAGAAGCCGGTTTCTGTATTCTTTTTGAAAAGAACGGACAGATACGCGGGGGAGAGCCCGAAGACCTCTGCGACTTCGTTGAGCTGTAGCCTGCCATTTAGATTGGAGTCGATATACTCCTGAATTGCGGCGATCAGTTTATCTTTGCCGGATCGTCTGTTGCTGCCGACTATATGGCTGAAGAACCTGATAGGATGGGAGACATCGGCCTGCTGCTGCGCAGTTTTTGCCTCGTCAAAGGAAACTGAGATATCTAGCGGCGAAGTAACTGCAGAGCCGATCCCAAATGTAAGAGTACTTTTAAAATAACTTGTTATCATAGTCCTGGCATTTTCGAGAGCCTCAGATATCAGATCCATGGTCTCGGCAACCGGGGTTTCCTCCGTAAAGAAAAACACGACTGCGAAATGGCGAAGATCGATGGAGATGATCTGACATGGGGCATGTTTTGAGATGATCTCCTTGGCCATGCTGATACTCGAGGAATACACGCCCAGAGCGTCGGAATGCGTGACAGCTGCAGAACCAGAGGGACCGGTGCTTGTCTCGCCATAGACAACGATATATCTGTTGTAATCAAATGAAAGACCAAGCTCACCGGCCTCGGAGATGATCCTGTCATTATCTGAGATCTGGTGTGCAAAGAGCCTTAACATGAACTTCTGCCTCAGGTCTTCAAGGGAAGATTTTGTGCCTGAGTATTCAGGAACCTTGTGGGATTTTTTGGCAAGATCATCTATTCTTGTCATAGCCTTTGACAGGGCATTTGAAAGTGTCTGCGCATTTAGCTCTATCTTTATCAGGTAGTCCACGGCTTCCCCAAGGAGCGCCTGGCGAGCCATCTCGAATTCCTCGTAGGCGGTAAGCATGATAAAAGCAGGGACAGAGCCGTATTTGTCATGTGATCTGCCAAGAAGCTCAAGACCTGTCATAACGGGCATTCTTATGTCTGCTATGACGATATCGGGAGGGTCATTTTCTATGATTTCCCAGGCCTCCTGACCGTTAGAGGCTGTTCCTATTATTTCTATGTCATCCGGGTACTCTTTTGCAATCATGGATTTAAGTCCAATCTGCACAAGAGGTTCATCATCAACTATCAGTAATCTGTACATTGCATCTCCTTTGTCCTGTAGGGCAGAACAAAACTCATTGTAGTATATTCTCCGATCTTACTGCGTATTGTAATGCCGTAGTTTTCGCCGAAGGTGTAGCGGATCCTCTCGTTTACATTGTAAACGCCGATCTGCTTAAAGAAGTCATTTGAAGATTTACCGGCGCCGGAAAGAACAGCCTCTATTGATTCCTCGCTCATGCCCACACCGTTGTCAGTCACGTCGATCACAACGTCTCCGCTTCTTGCATAGGTGTGGATAAGTATTTTCCCTGCGCTTTGTTTAGGCTCTATGCCGTGGAAAATGGCGTTCTCAACGATAGGCTGCAGTGAAAAGCGGTTGATGAGCTGATCAAGAAGCTTTTCATCATCTGTTTTGTACGCGATCTCGATCGTGCCTCCGTAGCGGTACTTCATTATTGTAAAATAATCATCGACCAGGGAAAATTCTTCTTTCAGGGTGATCAGGTTATCACTGCCCTTGGATATATTTTTCATAAGTCTTGAGAGTGCAGTTGACATATCGGCTATGCCCTCTGACCCCTGGATGGTTGCCATCCATTTGATGGTGTTCAGGGTATTGTAAAGAAAATGCGGATTTATCTGGGACTGGAGTATCTGGTATTCAAGATCATGGCGCGACTTTTCATCCATGAGTCTTTTTTTCATAAGCTCCGAGACGTTTTCGGAGAGGTTGTTTATTCCGCGGCCGATTTCTCCCAGTTCATTGTTCCACTCAATTGTCTCATCCCTAGAAAAGTCTCCCTGACCTATCTTGTCAAGTCGCATGATGAGCCGATCGACAGGCCGTGTTATTGTCCGGTGAAGAAGAATGCTCAGCGCAACACCTGCGAGCATGATCACCATGAAAATGGAGATTATAAGAAGCTGATAAGATCTGATCCTGTTTGACAGAGCGCTCTTTGACGGAAGGTAGGACAGAACCCACCCGGTATCAGGGAGTGTGTAGGAGATCACGCCATCGGGCACCGTGCTTCTTATCAGGTCTTTACCGTCGAACTGATAGGACTGATATGGATTAAGCGAAAGGTAGAGGGCATCATCCCTGGCAAGAACAAAGCTCTTTAGTGACTTTGTCACAACGCGCTCAGGTATATCAAGGTATACCCAGCCCAGCGTCGCGGAAGAGGCAGAGCTGTATATGGGGCGTATGACCGGAAGCACCCTGGGATTGCCGTTTCTGCTTAGCGGATTATCAACAAATCCGACCCATTCATAGGAGGTGGAGGAGATAAGATCTGTAAAAAAATCAGAATCCATCACAGTCATAGGTACATCGGTGACGCTCTGGGCATCGGCAGTTGATATTGCCTGAAGAAACTGGGTTCCGTGCACTGTGGAGACGATTACGCGGTCAACATGGTTCCTGGCTCCTATGATATTGAATTCATTATTAAGATGTGTCCAGGCAGAGAGTGAGAGCTTTTTGCCGGCCTGAACATCGCCCTCGTAGATTCTGTCCACAGTTCTGAGGTAGTTGCTCAGAGTGCTGTCAAGCCGGATCCAGTTGGCAAAGGTGAGAACGGAGGATATGTCGGAGTCCAGGTCATTTCCGAGGATATGGATATTGGTAAGCGCTGACTGCTGCTGATTCTGCCTCAGATACCTTATAGAGAGGATATAGCTTACCGAGGCTACTGAGAGAGCGAGGATAAGCGCAAATCCCACAGCCCATAGGATTATTTTGAATTTTATGGAGTGTCTTTTTGTCTGCATAGGTTTATAGTAGAACAGCTGCATGATAAATAAAATACATTTTTATATAAAAAAATTGCATTTTTTTGTCATAAGATTAAAAAAAAATTACATTCATGTGAAGATCCTTTGAGAATACAATACTGTTATCACGAAGCTGCAAACAGCGCAGCAATCATAGAGGGAGGTTACAGATGAAAAAAAGAATTCTTAGTTCACTTCTTGCAATGACAATGGTAGTAGCAAGCATTACAGCATGCGGCAGCGCCGCAGAGCCTGCTCCGGCCGCTGAGCCTGCAAAGACTGACGCACCTGCGCAGGAAGCTCCTGCAGAGCCCGCAGCAGAACCTGCAAAGGAAGAAGAGGCACCTGCCGAGGCACCGGCTGACGAGCCGGTTAATCTTAAGTGGGCTCTCTGGGATGTATCAAGCACTGTTTATTATCAGCCGCTCATTGACGCCTATACAGCAGCACATCCCAATGTATCTGTTGAGATGGTTGACCTTGGATCAACAGACTACAGCACGGTTCTTGGGACACAGCTCTCAGGATCAGGTTCTGATTTTGACGTGGTTACAATAAAGGATGTACCCGGATATGTTTCACTGGTAAACAAGGGAGTTCTTGAGCCACTTAATGACAGGATCGCTGCTGACGGCGTAGATCTTTCTCTCTACAACGGAGTTACAGACCAGGTTACAATAGACGGCAATCTCTATGAGCTTCCTTTCCGTTCAGACATTTGGGTTTTATTCTACAACAAGGACATCTTTGATGCCGCAGGAGTAGCTTATCCCACAAACGATATGACCTGGGATGAGTATGACAAGCTGGCAAGAAGCGTAACAGATACAACTGCAGGTTCTGAGATCTATGGTTCTCACTACCACACCTGGAGATCAACTATCCAGCTTGACGGTATCCTTGATGGAAAGAACACGATTGTAGATGGCAACTATGAGTTTACAAAGCCTTACTACGAGATGGTGCTTGCACAGCAGAAGGACGGCGTGTGCATGGACTATGCTACTCTTAAGACACAGGGACTCCACTATTCAGCAGCTTTTGCTCAGGGCAATGTGGCAACTATGAATATGGGTTCATGGTTCATCGCAACCCTTATCCAGAAGATCAAGGACGGCGAGTACACAGACTGCACAAACTGGGGCATTGTTAAGTATCCTCACGCTGACGGCGTAGAAGCAGGATCAACTCTTTCAACAATTACGGCACTTGCAGTTCCGACATCAGCACCGAACAAGGACGTTGCATGGGATTTCGTGAAGTTCGTAAGCGGAGCAGAGGGCGCAGAAGTTATGGCATCTACAGGAAATATCCCGGCTATGACCAATGACAAGATTGTTGATCTTATCGCAGGAATGGACGGCTTCCCTACAGATGATGCCTCCAAGGAAGCTTTGGTAACCAGCCACACATATCTTGAGATGCCTGCTAATGACAAGTCATCTGAGATTGAGACGGTTCTCAATGAGCAGCACGACCTTATCATGAACGAGGAAGTAAGCGTTGATGATGGAATTGCAGCCATGAACGAAGGCGTTCAGGCAATTCTTGCTCAGTAATAACACAGAGCTTACAGATCTGTTAAAAACGGGGCGCTTGAATATCAATAATATTGAATTCAAGTGCCCTTTCTATAGAAATGGGGACGTATCATGGCAGCAGAAATATCAGCTATGGAAAAAAATATGAAAAGAAGAGCCAGAAAAAGAAATCTTGTGGCTTATTCTTTTATTGCACCTAACTTCATCGGATTCGCAGTATTTACGCTGGGGCCGATCGTACTTGCGCTTCTATTGTCATTTGCCGAGTGGGACGGAAGTAATGCGATGAAGTTTGTCGGACTTCAGAATTTTATCAATATCTTTGGAGATGACAGATTTTTAGCATCGCTCAAAAACACAGTAGTCTACAGTCTTTTCACCGTTCCGGTTACACTTGCCATGGCACTGGGACTTGCAATACTTCTCAATCAGAAGATAAAGGGAAAAGAGTTTTTCAGGACGGTGGCATTCTTTCCCTATGTAGCATCGCTTGTTGCAGTTGCTGCAGTATGGAATATGCTGTTTACACCTGCAAAGGGCGGAATCGTCAATCAGCTTCTTATGAATGTGTTTCATGCATCTCCCCTTAAGTGGGCAGCATCTTCAAGCACGGTAATGCTGACGATCATCATGTTCTCGGTGTGGAAGAACATGGGCTACTATATGGTCATTTATCTTGCGGGACTTCAGGGAATAAGTGAGGAACTGTATGAGGCGGCAGGCCTTGACGGAGCAAACGCCTGGCAGAAATTTATAAATATCACCCTGCCGCAGCTAAAACCGACAACATTCTTTGTCACCATCATGCTCACCATCAACTGCTTCAAGGTGTACGACATTGTATATATGCTGGCAGGCGGTTCGAACGGAGTTGTCAACAAGAGCGCGATGGTACTTGTTTATTATATTTACGAGGAGGCATTCAGGAACTGGAAGCTTGGACAGGCATCGGCTTCTGCACTGGTGCTCTTTGCGATAGTACTTGTAGTTACCCTGATACAGTTCAGGGGCGAGAAGAATTATGCTAATGACTGATCGGGAGGATGGATAAGTGAAGAGCAAAAGAGCTAACAGAATTATCGGACGCACGGCAGTGTATGTGCTTCTTATCTTCCTGGCACTTCTTATGCTTGTGCCCTTTGTGTGGATGATTTCAGCGTCGCTAAAGTTTAATAAGGATGTCTTTGTTATCCCCTTCGAGTGGATCCCAAAGGCGCCAAGGTGGCAGAACTATATTGATATCTGGACCAAGATACCTCTAGCAAAGTTTACACTAAATACAGCCAAACTGACACTGATTGTCACAAGCCTGCAGCTTCTTACATCGAGCTTTGCGGCCTACGCGTTTGCCAAGCTGGAGTTTAAGGGAAGAGACATACTCTTTCTGGCATACGTGGCAACAATTGCAGTGCCCTGGCAGGTGTACATGGTTCCGCAGTTCATGTTCATGAGGAGTCTCGGACTTGCCGATACGCATCTTGCCATCATCATCCTTCAGGCATTCTCGGCTTTCGGAGTGTTCCTTATGAGGCAGTTCTATGAGGGCATACCGGACTCTCTGTGTGAGGCGGCGAGGATCGATGGCATGACGGAGTATGGGATATATTCAAAGATTATGCTCCCTCTTTCAAAGCCTGCGCTGTCGACACTGATAATCTTTACCTTTGTTAATACCTGGAACGATTTCCTTGGACCGCTCATCTATCTGACAACTGAGTCCAAAAAGACACTTCAGATAGGACTTAAGATGTTCATTTCACAGTATTCGGCGGAATATGGTCTTATCATGGCTGCTTCTGTGCTATCATTAATACCGGTATTTGTTGTATTTATTTCGCTTCAGAAGTACTTTGTGGCAGGTATTACCACAGGTGCCGTTAAGGGATGACAAAATGAAACGAAGAACAGTTGTAAGTGACATCCTTCAGTATACTAAGGGAGCCGGTATCTACCACCGGTATCCCGATATATCTGACAGGAAAAAATGGGATGCACTGAGTGACAATTTAAAGATTGAACTCACAGAGGCTGGAGAAAAGGCGGTAAAAGAGCCTTGGACCCAGCTTCTTATCTCTGATTTTACGCAGTTTTCAAAAAGCGGAGACAGACTTGCATATGAGGAAAAGTATTTTCCGAGAAGAAGAAAACTATGCGCTCTTGTGATGGCTGAGTGCATCGAGAACAACGGGAGGTTTATCCCGGAAATCCTTGACGGGCTCTATCTGATCCTCGAGGAGAGCACGTGGTGCCTGCCTGCTCACAACAGTTACATAAGAGATGCGAAACAGGAGTATCTTCCGGATGTAACAAGACCGATAATAGACCTCTTCGATGCCGAGTCGGGGGCGCTAGTGGCTATGACTGAATATCTGCTAAGGCCTGTCCTTGATAAGATTAGCCCATATATTTCACGTTATGTCGATGAGAGGCTTAATGAGCGCATCTTTGTGCCATATATCAATGAGCATTTCTGGTGGATGGGAAACGGACGCGAGCCCATGTGCAACTGGACGAGCTGGTGCACCCAGAATGTACTCATCTGCGCCCTGACAAGAAGGGAAGGTTTTTTTGATGAATCAGGAAGGCGAGACTTTCTTGAGAGGGCAGCAGTGTCGTTGGATTTCTTTTTAGATGAGTACGGAGATGACGGATGCTGCAATGAGGGAGCACAGTACTACTCACACGCAGGACTATGCCTCTTTGGCGCGCTCGAGTTGATGAGTGGGGCACTTGAAGATCGAGGGTGCTCTTTTGACAGGGTGTTTGAAGATCCGCTGATAAAAAACATAGGAAGCTACATAGTGAGGATGCATGCCTGCGGGGACTATTATATCAACTTTGCCGACTGCTCACCTTTTTGCGGAAGACGCACTGCCAGGGAGTATTTGTATGGGAAACGGACCGGGGATAAAGCGCTTTCTTATTTTGCGGCATCTGATTTTGCTAAAGGTGGTCCGGATGACAGGATCCTTACAGATGAGATAAATCTCTTTTACCATGTCATGCAGGCATTTGCATACGATGAGATGATGGAAATTTCAGGGAAAAGCGCAATCGATAAGAGTCATGAAGGGGAAGAGAAAAAAGCAGTGAAGACCGGCGATGAGCTATCTGCGCCTTCTGACAGCTTCTTTGAGAGCACGGGACTCATGATAGCGAGAGATGAGCACTTTGTCATTGCAGCGAAGGCGGGAAACAACGGAGATTCCCACAACCACAACGACGTGGGTTCTTTTACTGTCTACAAGGATCGCAGGCCGCTAATAATAGATCTCGGAGTCGGTACTTATACTGCGAAGACTTTTTCAAAAGAGCGCTATGAGATATGGACCATGCAGTCGCAGTTCCACAATGTTCCAACATTTCTTGCCGGGAATGTTGAAGACCTTGGAAAAGATCCGGCGGCTGATCTGTATAACAAAAATGTGTTCATGCAGAGAGAGGGTGCAGAATTTGGCGCGGTCTCGACAAAATGCGCACTTGCCATAGCCGGTGCTTTATATGAAAATGAAAGTGCAGTCAGAACAAGCTCTCTTGAGATGGACATTGCGCCGGCTTACGGTGATGACAGGATAAGGAGCTACAAAAGGAAAATAGAATGCATAAAGGGGACCGGGGTTCGAGTTCATGATATATACGATGGAGATCTGGAGGCAGCAGTTACACTGATGCTCTATGAGAAGCCAAGGCTGAGTGGGGAAGTGTCTAAAAGATGCGGTTCCGACAGGAATGAGCCTCTGCTGATAGAAGTAGGAGAGCTAGGAAAAGCTGTGATAAAAGGAGCAAAGAAGGTTAAGACAGAAGCTTTTCCTATTGAAGATGCCAGGCTTGGGGCTGCCTGGAAGCATGAGGTATACCGGGTGCTCATATATATGGATAATGATCATGAACTGGATATAAGCATAAGCTGAAGCGATGACTTAATGAAGTAGGCACAATGAGGTAGAACGTTCTTGTGCGAAATAAAGAAGGTGTAAGCTGATCCGGTTAAAGATTAGAGGAGGCAGGATGAGATAATGAGAAAACTGACGGAAGAAGAGAAAGCCTGGACTGATGAGACTCTTAAAAAGGCAGCTCAGAAAATGATGGTGGTGACAGAGAGAAACAGGGGTATCATTCCATATACAACAAAGAACGGCCGATTTGATGATAAGTCAGGGGAAGAGATAACCTGGTGGACCAACGGCTTCTGGGGCGGCGAGATGTGGCAGCTCTATAAGCTTACAGGCAATGAGATGTTCCGGGAAGAGGCGGTAGGCGTCGAGGAGAAGCTTGATAAAAACCTTATGATAACAGAGGGACTTGACCATGACAACGGCTTTAAGTGGCTGCCCACGTCTGTCATCAGATACAGGCTTGAAAAGGATCCGGAATCACTAAATCGAGGGATGCTCGCAGCATCAAACATGGCCGGAAGATTCAATATGGCGGGACGCTTCATAAGAGCCTGGAACAACTGGGACAACGTGGACAGAAGGGGCTATGCCATCATTGACTGCATGATGAACCTCCCGCTTCTTTACTGGGCTTCTGAGGAGACAACGGACCCAAGATTTCGGATGATAGCACAGGCTCATGCTGACACTGCCATGAGAGATTTTGTAAGGGATGACGGATCTGTGAATCACATAGTGGTCTATGACCCGTTTACGGGAGAGGTCACCGATACATTGGGAGGACAGGGCTATGCTAAAGGGTCATCCTGGAGCAGGGGACAGAGCTGGGGAATCTATGGATTTGCCCTTAGCAGCTATTACACCGGAGATAAGAAATACCTGAATACCTCCAGGAAGGTTGCAGATTATGTTCTCTCCGTGATGCCGGAGAGCTTTCTCGTTCCGATAGACTACAGGCAGCCACAGGATGTGGACCTTGAGGATTCAACTGCAGCAGCGATCACAGCATCGGGACTTATAGAGCTGTCGCAGCAACTGGACGAGGGGGCGGATGTATATCTTGATGCAGCAATAAAGCTGCTAAAAACGCTTGATGAAAATCGCATAAGCTGGGACTTTGAGACAGACAATCTCCTAAATAACTGCGCTGTCGATTATCACGGTGATGGTCATAATATGTCGATCATTTATGGAGATTATTACTTTATCGAGGCACTCATGAAGCTTAAGGGAAACGCACTTAGGGTATTCTGAAAAAAGGCTGATTAAATCAGCGTTTCGCTATAATTTTGGCAGGAGAGATGAAATGTTCAGACCGGAAGACTTAGACTACGAGCTTAGCCCATACACCGGGCTTACAAGAAAGAGCTGGATTGGCGCAGCGAAATATCTTTTAAAAGGAGTCTTTGACAATCTTGGAAGCATTGAAGAAGCGGTGATCATGCCAAGGTATGAGACGAAGGTCACTTATC
Organism: uncultured Butyrivibrio sp.; assembly: GCA_946536145.1. Lineage (GTDB taxonomy): Bacteria > Bacillota > Clostridia > Lachnospirales > Lachnospiraceae > Butyrivibrio. The sequence goes on along the minus strand of CAMNEA010000030.1, from coordinate 10,594 downwards.
CGCAGGAAGGGGATCCCAAATGGCGCTTTAAGGCAGAGATCTTTGAAGGGCTCGCCAGAAGCTTTTTTATAGCGGCGCCTCTTATCCATATAGAGCCGGGGCTTAAGCTGAACGGAATAAATGTGCGGGACTACTACAGGAAACAGGTACTGTATGCGGTGACACCCGGGGAAAAGAATTATGTGCTAAGCTATACGGATATGAGAAGAGTGGACGATACGGGAAACAGCTTCGCTGCATATCAGCAGACGGTTGAGACTGCGGCGCTGGTAATATGCCTGTGGATGTCCGAAGATGAGATATGGAATAGCTACAGCAGTATGGAGAAGGACAGGATAGCAGCATTTCTGTCTGACTTTGGCCATGCCAACACCGTGCCTCAGAACTGGAGGCTCTTTAATATGCTGGACCTTGCTTTCCTTTATATGAACGGATATGAGATTGATGAGGACATTATGCGCGACCACGCCCAGAATATCCTTCATTATTATGCAGGGAATGGCTGGTACAGGGACGGGCATTCTTTTGACTATTACTCCTGCTGGGCTTTCAATATGTACACTGCCCTCTGGAACAACTGGTACGGATATGAAAAAGAGCCTTATATCGCGCGCAGGTTTGAAGAAAACTCCAATGAACTAATGAAGAGCTACCCATATTTCTTTGACAGGGATGGCTTTACAAATATGTGGGGAAGGAGCTGCATTTACAGAAACGCAGCAACTAGCCCGTTTGACGCCAACCTCATGCTCAGGAACCCCGTCGTTGACCCGGGGCTGGCGAGAAGGATATGCTCCGGATCTCTGCTGCAGTTTTTAAAGAGGGATGATTTTTTGTACAAGGGAGTGCCGGTCCTTGGGTTTTACGGACCCTTTGTGCCGCTGGTTCAGAGCTACTCCTGCGCGGAATCGCCCTTCTGGCTAGCCAAGGCTCTTTTGTGCCTGCATCTTCCATCTGATCATCCGTTCTGGACAGCTAAGGAGAACAACGGAAGCTGGGAGAGGCTCTCAGAAAATGAGAACTGGGTAACGTATTTAAACGGCCCGGGCCTTTGCATAACTAACCACGAGGCAAATGGAACGAGCGAGCTAAGAACCGGAAAGGTCTTTAAGGAAAAAAGTGACAGACATGGGATGAACAACTACTCCAAGCTCGTCTTTAACAGTAAGTTTCCCTGGGAGGCTACTGTCTCTGAAGACATCGAGTCGCAGCAGTATGTAATAAAGTACACGGATGATGGGCAGGTACTTCGCGGAAATGTGACGCTCTGGGCCGGCGAAAAGGATGATGTGCTCTACAGAAGGCAGTTTTTTGACTACGAGATGGAGACCGAGTGCCACTGGAGAACGGCCATTGATCTGGCGGACTTCGCTGTGCCCTACGGGATAATGAGGGCTGACAAGATAAGAATGTACAGAAGACCTCTTAGCATCACGCTTGGCGCCTTCGGATTTCCAGACAACGGGACGGAAATGGAAGTTCTGACAAAGGACGACTACAAAGCTGTGGTCCTTAGGGGGCGCGACCACATGGGAAAAGAAAAGAGCCTTGCGCTTACCATTTTTGACGGCTGGACGGACATAGAAAGGGTAGAAAGCGCAGGGACAAATCCTGACTCGGAAAAGAGCATCGTTCTGTATGCAAGGACATCGAGAGATAAGCAGTACGGATATGAGCCGTATTTTCTCATATCACAGGTCATAACAAAGGAAGAGACGGAGCCGTTTACAGAGGATGAACTGTTTCCGGTTGAAAGGATAGAATACACAGATCCTCAGAAATGCGGCGGATACGGACCTGTGAAGATATATCTAAAGAGCGGAGAGGTAAGGACCATAGATTTCTATGGTATTGAAGGGAAGTTATCGATGTGATCATTAGAGCACATCTTTTCCGGATACTATTTCTGTGTGATAACGAAGGGGCATGACATGAAGATATCTGTATACAACGATTGGGATCATATTCCAAAGGCGGAGAGTGAGGGCGAGGGCCTGCTTGTTCTTGCATGGGATGGCGAGTACAGAAAGGGAGATATAATTGAGTTTTCAGGCATTGAGCCGGGGCGCTTTTACATGGTCAAGGTGGATGCTGCCATAGAGACATCACTTGTACTTATTAAGGAAGAGACAGTTCTTTATACGGTACCCTTCTATGAGAAAAAGACCAGCTACAACCCGCTGGCGTTCTTTGGAAATAGGCATGTAATTTCAATAAGACCGGCTGAGTCCTACGAGATATCATCGTACAGAAATCTGGCGCTCAATCCCTTTGATCAGCACGAGGTTACTGGTGTATATCCCCATGCAAGCGCCAATGTGGAGACCAGGGGCGAGGCGGTATTTGCCGCGAGAAATGCAATTGACGGATGCATCTGCACACTATCCCACGGCGAGTGGCCCTATGAGTCCTGGGGGATAAACAGACAGGATGATGCTGAGATCACTATCGACTTTGGAAGAAAAGTTGATTTTGACAGGATAGTTCTCTACACAAGAGCGGATTTCCCGCACGACAACTGGTGGACAAAGGGGACATTTACATTCTCGGATGGCAGCAGTGAAGTGGTGAGTATGGAGAAGCTCATTCAAAAGCCTCATGTTTTTGAGATAGAGAGGAAGGGGATTGAGTGGATTAAGCTTGGGAATCTGATAAAGGCAGATGACCCAAGCCCGTTCCCGGCACTTACACAGATAGAAGTGTATGGGACGGAATCGAAATAATGCTGATAAATCTTATGTATAAAAAAGCGGCCTCGCACAAGCCGCTTTATTTCATTTCGGAAGCTCTCACTCGGTCGTTCTTCATAGCAGCCTTATTCTTTTTCTTGCATACCGCATTCACTTATTGGCTCCCTGGCGTCTGTATTTCCTTCCGGAAAATCAATACTCACCAGTCTCTCTAGCATGGAAAGGACATATTGCGCAGGGATCCTTGCTCCGTCAGAGCCCGGCTCAGAGTCATTTTTTTCCCAGCTCTCCAAGGTGCGCAGTGGTATCCCATATAGTTTGCAGAACTTTGGCCGTGACAGGCCGGTTTTTTTTCGCAATTCAGAAATTGTAGCCATATATTTATGCCTCTCTGTATCCTACCTCGCGGCTTATAATGTTACCATCATCGTCATACTCCAGCCTTAAAGCAGCAGCACCATTTTTAATCTCTTCATCAGTAAATACTTTTGGATTATTTTGAAGCGCTTCCCATTCATTGTCATAAACGTTTTTCTCACCGCTGTAAGGTGATGGAATGACAGGATCGGGTAGCTTCTGAAATCGTATTACTTCATATTTTTCTTCATCTATGCCTTCAAAAGCGCACCTGCCGTTTTCAATGTAATAGCAGCTTCTTACTACTGAACGCTTGCCGGTTGCTTTTTCTTCGAGAGTCAGATATAACTCCTCGCCTTCTTCGGTCAGTCGATTGAGCCAATGGAGCTGTGACCAGTAGTCATCCATGGTTTCCTTTTCACAATGAAATTTTTCTAATTCTTCTTTTGTTGCCGGACGTACTACTAAATGGTCAACTCCTTCGCCAAATGCAAAGGAAGCAAGGTTAAATTCGTTGACGGCCTCGTGTCCTGCTCCTGTTGTAAAAACAGCGTTGAACCTTGGGGTATCCTCGTTGACATAATAAGCTTCAATTTTTAGATGGCGTATTTTACTTTGCATAAATATGATTCTCCTCTCTGGATGCCACACTCTGTGTGGCTGTAAATACATATACCACACAGAGTGTGATGTGTCAATAATTTAAATTAAGGATAGGTACAATTTATCAAGGTGATATTTCAGGACCATGCACAGGCTACGTTGGTTGATAGAAGATGACACGAGAGAAAAACAGGCCCTTTGGCGAAGCCAAAGAGCCTGTTTGCGACTTTTTAGAATCTCTTATTTACAATTATTTTATCTGTTCTCATGCTCGAGCGATGCCTTGATAAATCCTGCAAAGAGAGGATGAGGTCTGTTGGGACGGCTCTTGAGCTCCGGATGAGCCTGGGTTGCCATGTGGAAGGAGTTGGAGGGAAGCTCTATCATCTCAACGATCCTTCCGTCAGGGGACATGCCGCAGAGCTTCATGCCGTTCTGTACGAGGACAGCCCTGTAGTCGTTGTTGACCTCGTATCTGTGGCGGTGGCGCTCTGTGATGTTCTCGGAGCCAAATAGCTTGAAGGCCATTGAATCCTTGTCGAGAACGCAGGGGTATGAGCCGAGTCTCAAGGTTCCGCCGATGTCCTCGACGCCGTTCTGGTCAGGGAGAAGAGCAATCATCGGGTGAGTGGTGTTTGGATCAAATTCTATTGAATGGGCGTCAGTGTAGCCCACAACATCTCTTGCAAATTCTACAATGGCAAGCTGCATGCCAAGGCAAAGTCCGAGGAATGGCAGGTTGTTTTCTCTCGCATACCTGATGGAGGTGATCATGCCCTCGATACCTCGGTCGCCGAAGCCGCCGGGAACGATGAGTCCGTCTACATCCGAGAGGATATCCGCTACATTGTCAGGATTTACTGTCTCTGAGTCAACCCACTTGATGTCGACTGCGGTCTGATTGGAGATCCCGCCGTGTTTTAATGCCTCTACAACGCTTATGTAGGCATCGTGGAGCTGAGTATATTTGCCGACGAGGGCAACCCTTACCTCGTGCTTAAGGGAGTAGAGAGTATCTACCATTGCCTTCCAGTCGGTGAGATCGGGTTCAGGACATTCGAGCTCAAGGCACTCGCAGGCAACCTGCGCCAGGTGCTCTTTTTCCATGGCAAGAGGTGCCTCGTAGAGATATTCAAGGTCGAGGTTATTAAGAACATGACTTGAAGGAACATTGCAGAAAAGAGCTATCTTGTCCTTGGTCTCATGATTGAGCTCAAGCTCGCTCCTGCAAACGATAACATCGGGCTGAAGACCCATTCCCTGCATGGTCTTGACAGCTGACTGTGTGGGCTTGGTCTTGATCTCCTGCGAGCAGCGAAGGTATGGGATAAGTGAAACCAAGATAAGCATGGCATTCTCACGTCCCACTTCATGCTGGAACTGTCTGATGGCCTCTAAAAATGGTTGTGATTCGATATCACCAACTGTTCCTCCGACTTCGATGATGGCGATCCTTGTCTCGTCGTCGGTGAAGTTGCGGTAGAACTTACTCTTTATCTCATTGGTGATGTGAGGAATGACCTGAACGGTGCGCCCGCCGTAGTCACCGCGTCTCTCTTTCTGAAGAACTGACCAGTATATCTTGCCGGTGGTGACATTGGAGTTCTTGTCGAGATTCTCATCGATAAATCTCTCATAGTGACCAAGGTCAAGGTCTGTCTCTGTGCCGTCCTCTGTTACAAAGACCTCTCCATGCTGGACAGGGTTCATGGTTCCGGGGTCGATATTGATGTAGGGGTCAAACTTCTGCATGGTGACCTTATATCCCCGTGCCTTCAAAAGGCGCCCCAAAGATGCAGCGGTTATGCCCTTTCCAAGTCCTGACACAACTCCTCCTGTAACAAAGATGTACTTCACAGCCATTTTTAAATATCCTCCTAGAAATAATTAAACTGAACAAAAAGCTATTATATAATGTAAGAAAAGTAAAAACTATAACTTTCGGGAAAAATGTTCACAAAACTTTCAGATTAATATATCAATTTAGATTGAATTATTACATTGTACGCGATATAATGCAGTGATAAAACATACTGTTTTATTATAGCATAGGACAATATTAAATTTAAGGGAAAAATATGGACAATAATCAAAATCAGAGGAACAACAATCCCCTCGGTGGAGGGAACGGTGGAGGTTCACCAAGAAAACAGAATATCATTCTGCTACTGGTAGCAGCCCTCGTGACAATGGTCTGCATGACTTATTTTCTCAGGGCATTTTCGGAAAATACAAACAGCGAAGTCAGTTACTCAGAGTTCATCAAGATGGTTGACGAGGGCAAGATCGAACGCATCGTCATTGAAGATGACAGGGTAAACATTTATCCCAAGGAGACCAAGGCTGAGGATCAGCTTGGATTCGGTTACTCTCTTACGGGATACACTACCATCACGTATTATACGGGCAAGGCGGAGGAAGACAGCGTCCTGACCCAGAGGATGCTCGACAAGGGCGTTGAGGTTTCAAGTGAAGTGCCTGACAGCTCTGGAGCGATCCTTTCATTTATACTGTACTACATTGCTCCGATACTTTTGATGTGGCTTCTTCTCTCAGTAATCTTCAGGAGAATGGGAAGGGGAGGCGGCCCTTTAAGCGTCGGAAAGAGCAATGCCAAGGTATATGTTCAGAAGGAGACAGGTGTTACGTTCAAGGATGTCGCCGGTGAGGACGAGGCAAAAGAGTCTCTTGTCGAAGTTGTGGATTTCCTTCACAACCCCGCCAAATATGCCAAGATAGGAGCCAAGCTCCCCAAGGGAGCACTTCTCGTGGGACCTCCCGGAACAGGTAAGACACTTCTTGCAAAAGCTGTTGCGGGCGAAGCACATGTTCCGTTTTATTCACTTGCCGGTTCAGACTTTATCGAGCTCTACGTCGGTGTCGGTGCGAGCCGCGTGAGAGACCTCTTCAGCGAGGCGAGCAAGAACGCACCCTGCATCATCTTTATCGATGAGATCGATGCCATAGGAAGGAGCCGTGACAACAAGTACGGCGGTGGCAACGAGGAGCGTGAGCAGACACTCAACCAGCTTCTTTCGGAAATGGACGGATTTGATTCCTCCAAGGGCGTACTTATTCTTGGAGCCACAAACAGACCGGAGATCCTTGATAAGGCACTTCTTCGTCCCGGACGTTTCGACCGAAGGATCATTGTTGATAAGCCGGATCTCAAGGGAAGGGAAGAAATTCTCAAGGTTCACTCCAAGGATGTCAAGATGGATGAAACAGTGGATCTTAAGGGAATCGCTCTTGCAACCAGCGGCGCTGTAGGTTCTGACCTGGCCAATATGATAAACGAGGCGGCCATCAATGCAGTCAAGGCCCACAGGGAGTATGTGTGCCAGCAGGACCTCATGGAGGCAGTTGAACAGGTACTTGTGGGTAAGGAGAAGAAGGACAGGATCCTCAGCAAGGAGGAGCGCAAGATCGTATCCTACCATGAGGTTGGCCACGCGCTTATAAGCGCAGTCCAGAAGAATACAGAGCCTGTCCAGAAGATCACGATCGTTCCCAGGACTATGGGAGCTCTTGGATATGTTATGCAGGTTCCCGAGGATGAGAAATATCTTCAGACCAAGGACGAGCTCATAGATGACATCATTGTATCACTGGGAGGACGGGCAGCTGAGGAAGTTATCTTCAATACCGTTACGACCGGTGCTGAGAATGATATAGAGAAGGCTACTAACATGGCGAGGAGTATGATCACCATGTTTGGTATGAGCGACAGGTTCGGGCTTATGCAGCTTGAGTCCATACAGAACAGGTACCTCGATGGTAACAGGCTGCTCAACTGCAGTGATGCCACAGCCGCTGAGGTCGACGAGGAGGTCAAGAAGCTCCTTGCGCAGTGCTATGACAGAGCCAAGACCATAATAAGCGAGCACCTTGATGCCATGGATAAGATTGCCCAGTTCCTCATCGAACAGGAGACGATCACAGGCAAGGAATTCATGAAGATATACCGCGAGGTAGAGGGTCTTCCTGAACCTACAGAGGAGGAGCAGGAGGCTGCCAAGCGCGGAAGGATCTACGCCACAAGGGCGGAGTCAGCGCTGGTTGGAGAGAATGTTCCTGTTAAGAAGAAGGATGAAAAGAAAGAAGGCTCTGATACAGTGGCAGGTGCTTCTGTTGATGTGTATGCCACAGGCGATAATGCGGACATAGCTTCCGATAACGCGGCGTGTCAGCCGCAGGCTGAAGTTGCCGGGGATGAAGAAGTGTCAGAGTGCACAGAGAGTGCTGATGAGCAAGGCTTGGCCGGTGAGCAGGATGGGAGCGGTGAGAAGACTGTAAAGCAGGGAGTCTTTTCGCACGTGCCGGACAGTTTTGATAAACATAATAACGAGTAAGATAACAATATAAGAGAACGCCGGGGCTTGTAGCTTTTGCAAACAAAGAAGCCCTCGGCGTTCTTTTTGTCAGTACTAAACAGGAGATATAGCAAAGTACAAGGTTGGTGGAAGGCAACAAAACTCTGGCTCAGAATTATTAAATTATAATAAACCGATAAAAAATAGATTAAAAAGAGATATAATGTTTACGCGGATAATTATGGCTGCGTGAAAGGAGATATCAAATGAACAGTTCAAAGAACCAAAAAGTCAAGTTTTACAAATCGATACCGGTACAGATCCTGTTTTTTAACATTCTCATGTTTTTGGTGTTTAACGTCGTTAGCTTTGTGGTGAATGACGGAATATCATCTATGACCGAAAGCGTACAGGGAATCCTTTCAGGAGTTACCAAGCTTGTACAGAGAGAGGGAACTGTCAGAGAGAATATAGCGGGTCTTGACGGAACTATTCAGAGTGTCCTTGGTCTGTGGTCATACTACGGAGATGCCGAAAAACAGGATGCGAGCAATAAGATCGCAACCTATGAGAGTGAGATCAGGGAGAATATTAAGAGCATAGGCGATGAGCTTGCCATGTACGGTGACACAACAGCGACCTCCCAGCTCTCATCTTCTGCCGAGGCTCTTATGGCAAATGTTGATGAAGCATTCAATATAATGATGACATCAGGAGATGGAATGGCAGCCTCTGCTATCATAACAGGCGATTATATAAGCAATATGAATGGTGTAAAGAGCGGTCTTTCGACCCTTGATTCATCTATAGAGGTTCTGCAGGGAAATGTGGCAGGATTTATTAATCAGCAGAGAAACAGGATAACTACTATGAATGTCACAGGTATGATCATCTTTATCATATGCCTGCTGCTTAATCTCTATGTATCATTTGTGCTCATTACAAAGGTTATTGTAAAGATTTCCGATGAGGTTCAGGGAATTATCTCCGACATCAACTCCGGACGAGGTGATCTCACTGCAAGAATTAAAGTAAAGACAGGCAATGAGCTTGTATTTATCCGCGATGGCATAAACGAGTTTATAGAAACACTTCAGCAGGTAATGAGAGAAGTCAAGGACGGCACAAGGATCCTTACCGATTCCTCTGACATGATGACGTCGCAGATCGCCGCAGCGAATGACAACATCACCAATACTTCAGCAGCCCTTGAGGAGCTCTCCGCAAGTATGGATAATGTATCGACCACAGCTTCTCACATCAAGGATCAGCTGAACGATGTCAGGGATGCTGTTGAGAGCATCAATGATGAGGTTGCATCCGGAAAAGAGAGGGCAAAAGAGATCCAGAAGGAAGCGGATGCCATTAAGACAGAAGCAATGCAGAAGAAGGAGAATACAGGTGCAAGAATGGAGGCACTTAGCCAGACTCTGGATGCTTCCGTAAAGGAGAGCGAGCAGGTAAATCAGATCGGAGAACTCACCAAGGTCATCCTTGACATTGCATCCCAGACAAACCTTCTTGCGCTCAATGCCAGCATTGAAGCTGCAAGAGCAGGTGAAGCGGGCAAGGGCTTTGCGGTAGTTGCCCAGGAGATCAGTGCGCTGGCGGACAACAGCAGACAGACAGCGGGCAATATCCAGACAATAAGCGAAAACGTTACACAGGCTGTTAAGGAACTGTCGAATAATGCAATAGAGGTTGTTGACTTTATTAATAGCACAGTTATCGCTGACTATCAGGCATTTGTGGAGACCGGTGAAAAGTATGAGAGCACAGCCGAAATAATGACGGATATACTCGAGAGATTCAGCGGTAGGGCGGATTCCCTTGACGATACCATGCACAGCATGGCTGACTCCATCATCTCCATTACAGATTCTGTTGAGGAGAGCACGGTTGCGATCAGTCTTTCTGCCAACAACTCGACAGAAATTGTCGGAGAGATCCAGGGAATCGGGGATGCCATGGACAATAATAACAGGGTTACAAGTCAGCTTAATGACAGCACCAAGAAGTTTGTAAACCTCTGATATCAGGATTTTGTGCAAAAAAAGAGCGTAACAATCCATAGTGTTTTATCGAAAATCAACAGAAACTTTATAATTATTTTATATATGCGCGGGGGCGAAACCCCGCGCATTTTTTGACTCTTAAGAACTTGTCACTTTGTCTATGTGACAAAGTTAAATATGTATAAATTGATTTTAGCTCCCCTGGTGCATACAATGAAATCACAACAAAGCGAACGCGTTTGAATTATCGAAATCGGCAGACGTGCCGGGATACAAAAGACGAGATTATCTTACCAGGTTGGAAAGGGAAATGAAATGAAAGAGAAGATTCAAAGTTTTGGCCGGTTCCTAAGTGGAATGGTTATGCCGAATATCGGTGCATTTATCGCGTGGGGTCTTTTAACTGCTTTGTTCATCGCAACAGGCTGGCTCCCCAATGAACAGTTGAGTTCAATGGTAGACCCCATGATCAAATATGTACTTCCGCTGCTTATCGCTTATCAGGGTGGTAAAATGGTAGGAGGACAAAGGGGAGCAGTAATGGGCGCAATCATGGCAGTTGGTGTTATCTGCGGAACAGATTACGTTATGTTCATGGGCGCAATGATCGCAGGAC